>NZ_CDSBKO010000019.1:0-86190 GCF_977115655.1 Aquimarina sp. | reverse complement strand
TTTTAAATCAATAGTTTAAATTCTTAACTTAACGACATTGATAATCTGGGTTTAAAGATAAAAAGTTGAATTTACATAGGTTTAACCTCGTTTTTTTGATTGAAAAATAGATTCCAGTCCCGTTCTTCAACGGGATGACAAATTGCTGGAATGACAAAATCCTACAAAAAACAATCAAAAACCCTCTGCTTAACATACATTGATCTTAAATGTGTTTGCCCTGCTCTATAATATTACTCTAAGAGTTATACCAGCCTTTTGTTTTTATTAAAATTGAACCAACCAAGACCTCCAAAAAGGAATATAAATACCAAAAGAGGGAAATATAATCTTAAAGGATTAGAGTATCTTTTATCTGAAAATTTTTCTATTTGGATAGCTTTCCAGTTTTCGGATTCTACAGGTTCTGAATTAAATATTTTTGGATAAAAGTAAAGCCTGTTTTTTTCATGAAACTTATTTGTCGCTTCTAAAAAGTTAAGTTGGTTTGTTAAGCCTGATTTGGCTATTTCATTAAGCTGTATTTGCATATGCAGTGCAGGCACATACCTTGCAATATTGCTGCTAACGATAGTACGCTGTTCTAATTTTTGTTGCAGTTCTTTTGCATACCCAGCAGATTCATCATCCCCCATTTGTTGCATTGCATAATACCAAAGCCAATTAAAGCCCTCGTTATCCTTAGCAAAACTCTTAAATTGAGGATAATGTGCAAAGAATTTATCCATCGTAGCCTTTTTATCCATATCCCACTTTTCATGATATCCTTTTCGTTGTTTTAATGTCGTTTCTAAGGCTTCAGGAACAGGATATGTAGTAACCAAATAATTATTAACTGTAGCAGGCAAAATAATGATAAAAAAGATCCATATAGAAAACAAAATAACCGCATTAAAATTAGAATGTCTATGCAACGATGCAACCCAAAAACAGATCCCGAACCATACTAATATATACCCAACAGACATACCCAAAAATTCCCAAAAAGCAATATCCAAAGGAATACTTAAAATTAGTATTGCCATAAAAATCAGAAACAATAAAATCATTAAAACTGCCAAAAATCTAACCAAAAATAATCGAAGAATAATCCTGAATGGTGTTTTACTTTGTACAGATACAATACGCCAGGTTCCGGATTCTTTTTCTTCTGAAATTATATTGAAAGTAAACGCTATAATTATAAGTGGAAAAAGAAAAATTAATACAAAACTAAAATCCAGATTACCAAGTAATAAATTATACGGATTAGTAAGTTCTGTATCATACTTTTGCCCTTCCAGTCCTAAAATAGAAACACTTTTTATTGAAGCATTTACATCTCTTTGACCTATAGACAGGCCCGTGATTTCTGGAATTTCATTTACCAATGAAAATTTTAAATAATATAATAAAAGACCTATATCATCTTTATGAAACTCTACATTTTTGGCGATTTGCTCTTTTTGATATATATCGGTTTCTATTATGTTTTGCTTTTGTTTTTCTATAAACTGTTTTCCTATAAAAAGGCTGATAACACCAGCTAACAGAAGAAATAACAAACCTATTTTTACACTATTAGATCGTATAAAATTTTGAAATACTAAACGAATCATATTGCTTTAAGGGTTTTAGATAATTTAATAACAAGAAGGGTTAAAAGGCTAATCCAGAATAAAAAGGCAGCAAAAGAAATCCACTCATTTTTAAATACCAGCGAAATACTTGATGCTTTATATACAAACTCTTCAACCTCCCCCCAGTGTTTTTTGTCTAGGATATGTTTTTTATCTGAAGATCCTTTTGCTTCATTACTAATATATTTCATCTGTAATTCGTTCATTTCCTGAGCCAGATGATACCGATATTGTTCTGCTTGCTTTTGAAAATCTGTAAAAGAGGCAAAATCGGTGCTAGAAAGCGCCATAGATAGATTTTTTATAGCCATAAATGGATTTATAAAAGCCATTGCTTTAGAAAAACTATTCTGTTTTTCATAGATCGTTAATAGTTGGTTATAATGTTGGTTATAGATATTGGCACTTATTTTTTCACCTTCTCTCATTTGGTACCCCCCATAATTAAATGGTAACTGTTTTAGAGAATCTACTTTATATACTGCTAGTAAAGAATCTTTTAGTTTTTTATAATAAGGATCATTAGGATTATGACTATCCCCAAATTTTAAAACATCTTTTTGTATTGCAGATGTAAATTTAGCTTTGCTAGGGGTTTCATAAATACTAGATCCCAATGCTTGCGAAGCTCTTGGCAATACAATAGTAAAAAAAAGCCATACCCCTATTAAAGAGGTTAATGCTGTTTTTGAAGTTTTACTTACTGCCGAAATTAATACTGCAATCACACAAAATATCCCTAAGTAAATAAAGTAAAAAACAATAATTAATAGCAATCTAAAAATTTCATCTTTTGAAAAATCATTTTCCTGAAACCCTAGATAAAGAAAAATCATAGTAATAATAATCGGGATAAAAAGAGTCATTACTACAGCTATTATCCCTAAGCTTTTTCCTATGAGTAAAGATCTCCAGGTTAATCCCTGACTTAATAAAATTTTTATGGTACCATTTTGCCTTTCGGTTGCTATGGCTCCAAATCCAATAAAAAATATTAATAGAGGTAACAATACTTGTAAAATCATAGCAATACTAATTTCTCCAAAGCGTAGCATTCCTGTAGAAAAACCAGCTTCAGAAAAGTTTACTGTATTTTGTTTATGCGCCTCTAAAAAAATCATACTTCCAAAAAAACTCTCCATTCCAAAATCAAAAACGCTTAATGGTGCTTTGGGTCTAAAAGCAAAATGCCCATAATGTGCCATTCGATGTGGGTGTTTATCCGGATTACTTAACCAATCTTTTCTTGCTTCGGCTTGGTATTTTGCTCTTATTTCGTTTTGGGTTTTAAAATTAGACCAGCCTGAATATGCTGCATATACCAATAGTACCCCTATAAAAAGGGTTAATAGAAATACTGCCTTATTATTAAAAGCAGTTTTCCAAAACAATTTTGCTGTTAATATTTCGTAACTCATGTCTTGTTTTTTAATTATTTAAAACTTATAGCTTAATGTAAGGGTAGCATTTCTAGGTGCTCCCGGAAATAATCGCAAGTAGTTTTGTGCTCCCAGCCAATATGTAGTATTAAAGACATTACCTACATTTACTGCCATTTGCACTTTGCTTTTAACAGGGCTATAATATATCGCGGCATCAAAAACTGTAAATTCTGGTACTGTAAAAGAGCGATCATACCATGGTATTTTACTTCCTTGATATTGCACTCCAAAACCTACCCCTAAATCTCTTAGTATAGAGGTATTATTAAAGTTATACTGGGTCCAAAGATTAGCGCTATTTTTTGGCGTATTTTCCTTTCTGGCATCTTTTAAGTTTGGATCTGCATCTCTAACAATTCTGGCGTCAATATGACTGTACGAAGCATTTATTTGCCAGTTTGGTAATATGTGACCTGCTATATCCATTTCAAATCCTCTACTTCTGTCTGCTCCCCGTTGGATCAATAAATCTGGTTGCAAAGGATCGTTAGCACTCATTAAAATATTATTCTGGTTAATCTCGTACACAGCCATATTTAAAGTAATTTTTTTACTAAACAGATCTGCCTTTACTCCTATTTCTTTTAGATCAGAAACCAAGGGTCGAAACTGTGCCGCAGAATCATCTGCCCAAAAGAAACCACCGGTACTGGGCATTAATGTTACTGTATTGGACTGTGGTTGAAAACCTTCCAGATAAGTCCCATATACATTTATATTTTTGTTTATAGTATATGTTATTCCAATTCTTGGAATAAGCCTTTCGTTTTTAAAAGAAGCTTCGTTACTTGTTTCATGATTTGTAATATCTTCAAACCACTCGTTTCTTAAACTTAGTAATACCGAAAATCTTCGCCATTGTAGCTGTTCTTGTATATAAACAGCATGATTTATTGTTAAAGCAGAAGGTATATCTATTCGAGAGTTAAAATTATAATTCTGAATATTGGAAATAGTATAATTAGGGTTTGCTAAATTAAAATGATCAACATTTGGCTTAGGTAATACTCTATCTCCAACAGTAATCGTTTGATAATTCTCTGCATTTTCTAACACAAATGCATTTGTTATACTACCATCCTTTAATAAAAACCCTCTTGCAGAGTTTTGAGCACCTCCTTTAAGTTTTTTCCAATAATGAAGATCATATCCTGCTAAGAGCTTATGATTTATTTTTCCTGTCTTAAAATCAAAATTGAAATAACTGTTCAGGTTGTCTATATTCCAATATTGTTTTCGTTGTACAAACCTCATTGCTGCCATATCGGTAACAGGGGTATTCTCTATATCTACAGCAAATCTATTAATAGTTCTGTGCTCTTGTAAATCTTCGTTCCAGCTTTGTTTCATATAAGCTGTATTAAAAGTAATGTTAGAACTAAACTTATGAGAAATATTACCCATAACAATTAGCTCTTTTGATTTAAAAAAATCATCAAGCGCTCCCAAGTTTAAGCTGGTAGGTGTGCTATTTAAATTGGTTTGCCCTGCAACAGCTCCAAAAATAGGTTGTCCACGATCTAAATTACCGTTTGTATTATTAAAAATCAATTCTGCATTGATCGCCGTTTTATCATTCGGGATATAACTAAATGACGGGGAGATCAATATAGATTTATTACCTATCAAATCTCTATAAGAACGTGCTTCCTGATAAGCTCCGTTTAATCTGTATAATATAGTTTTTGATTCGTTTAAAGGACCTGTAAAATCCAGACTGCCTCTCATAGTACTAAAACTGCCCACACTTAAACTTACCTCTTTTTTATCTACTGCCAATGGTTTTTTAGTAACCATATTTATACTTCCTCCCGGATCTACACTAGCAAAAGTAGAGCTTGCTGGTCCTTTTAGAACCTCTACCCGTTCGATGTTAGTAGTAAGTGGTTGTAAAAAATAGTACTGCCTTGTACGCATTCCGTTAATAATTTGGCCTTCTTCGTTTTGGCTTATCCCTCTGATGTTATATTGATTATAAAAACTAGAAGGTGTTACCCCGCTTACCAATTTTACAGCATCTGCTAATTGAATTGCCTGTCTGTCTGTAATTAGTTCTTTTGTAACTGTACTAATAGCCTGAGGTAAATCTTTATTTTTAATAGCCATTTTGGTGGCCGAAAATGAATAATCACTATTGTAATCATTGGCGGCTCTACCTACTATCTCTACTGTTTGTAGTGCGGATACTTCTGGTATTAGAGATATGTTAAGAAAGTAATTATTAGTTTTTATCTGGTAGCTCTCATATCCTATAAAAGAAACTGAAATAGTTCCTGCACCTTCTAAAGAAAAATTACCCGATGCATCTGTAATTGCGCCTTTTTGGGTATTTAAAAGCTCTATAGAAGCTCCCGAAATTGGTTTTCCGGTATAAGCGTCAGTGACTTTTCCTGTAATAGTTTGTGCTTGTATATAGCTGGTAAATAATAAAAATATTAAAAAACGTGTCATTTTTGATTGTTTGGATTAAGAAAATGTTTATAGTTTTATACTGTTTGTAAGTACAGTTGTTCTAATTCGTTAGCAGAAATATCTTTAGCTTCCATAACCGAAACCAAATTTCCTTCTTTCATAATACCTATGCGATGTGCTACTTCTTTAGCTCTAAAAATGTCATGAGTTGCCATTAATATTGCTGTACCATTTTGGGATAATTCACGTAATACATCTGAAAATTCATTAGACGCTTTTGGATCCAACCCAGAAGTAGGTTCATCCAACAATAAAACTTTAGCGTTTTTGGCTATTGCAATGGCAATACCAACTTTTTGCCTCATACCTTTAGAGTATCCTTGAAGACGCTGATTATGGGCTATATCTTGCAATCCTGCTTTACTTAAAAATTCGCTTAATTGTTCTTTATTATATTTAAATCCTGCCAATGAAGAAAAAAACTTTATGTTTTCAATTCCTGTAAGATTTGGATAGAGCATTACTGTTTCAGGAATATAGGCTATATACTTCTTAGTTTCTGAAGCATTTTCTGTTACCGAAATACCGTTTATACTAACAGAACCACTAGTAGGTTCTACAAAACCAAGAAATAAATTGATAGTTGTAGTTTTTCCTGCTCCATTTTGTCCCAATAAGGCAAATATTTCACCTTCATTTATCGTTAAATTAAGTTGATCGAGAGCTGTATGTTCTCCGTACTTTTTTGTGAGATTTTGTGCTTTTAACATGGTTTACGTATTATTGAAGTTTTTAATTATGTATTTTTTGAGTTTTTACAATCAATTTTTTCGTAAGCAAAACAGGATGTTTTATAAAACAGAAGAAAACGGAGGTTACTTTAAGATATCTTAAAGCGTTATTAAAATCTTATAAAACTTTTATGAGGGTTTATGATTCTTGGTTTATATTATAAACGTTACCATCATAATAGCCATCAAAAAAACCTATAAACCATAGTTAAATGATAGAAAAGGATCAAAAAAAATTATTAGATAGAGTCCTTTTTAATAACGACCTCAGAGCTTTATTGGAGAGGTGATATATAAAAACTGTATTTCAATAAAGACTTAGCAGGGCTATCCAAATTAGACTTTTGATTGAAAATTTTACTTGTATTCGATAGCCCTACAGAGGGTATCGAAATACTATTTTGCATATAAAATCAATCAGACTAACGTAATTTTTCTTCTATCGAGTTTCTGGCTATAAGTAAAGTCATCCAAGCTTTTTTATCTTTTAAAATCTTAAAAAATAAAAAAGTGTCTTACCTACATAAAAGATAGCCGAAGTGTTTTTAACTTAGTTTTAAAAGGCAGGAATACGACTTACTAAAACCATATTTATAGGTTAGTCTATTACTAACCATAAATACAACTTGTATGATATTCAAAAACAGCTATCTTTTTATAAAACTGGCGGTGGTTTGTTATGAGAGTAGTCTGAATAAAGTATTTTTTGATAGGGGGCAACATAAGATATAAAATCATTCTTTGCTGTAAAATATACAGGTGCTTCTAAAGAATAATTAAATGGTAGTGTATTTACATCTAAAGGTGTGCCCTTGTTAGTATTACTAACTACTATACAATATTCGCAATGATGTGAATCCTTATCCGAAAAAAGATGAGAAATCGAATGAAAGTTTATAACCCTTAACAAAAGAAAACTTGTCAGGAAAAAGAGTGAGATAGTATATTTAAAATCTTTCTTCAACATATAAACTTAGCTGCAGTGAAATAAATTCACAAAAAAAATCAAAGATCAATATTACAAATACATAATTGAATACATTACTTTTTAAGACCTTATTAACATGACTTTAAAAAATAAAACCATTTAACAGATTACTAATTATATAGGATCTTTGGCTCAAATGTATCAAAAAAAACATTTTTAGGAAAGATCTGTTTTTACAGTAAAATCAATTATCCTTTTTACATACATACTTTTTTCATCTTTAAAAGCAAGTTCTTTTCGTACAAACCGACTCTTAAAATAAAACTTTTATCATGAGCCTATCCAAAGTCACTTTTACCAACAACGAAGGACAAACATTATCTGGTCGTTTAGAGCTTCCTGCAGATCAGCATCCTCATAATTTTGCCTTGTTTGCACATTGCTTTACCTGCAATAAAAATCTGGGAGCTATACGAAATATAAGTAAAGGACTTACTTCTCAAGGTTTTGGAGTACTTCGGTTTGACTTTACTGGTTTGGGAGAAAGTGAAGGAGATTTTGAGGACACTAATTTTTCTGGCAATGTAGAGGACCTTATAGCCGCCGCAGATTTTTTGACCCAAAAATATAAAGCCCCTTCTTTGCTTATCGGTCACTCCCTTGGTGGAGCAGCATCTATTTTTGCTGCAGCAAAAATTAGTTCTATAAAAGCAGTCGCAACAATTGGCGCCCCATCTAATCCAAAACATGTAGCACATCTGTTAAAAAGTGGAATAGAAGAAATTAAAACCACTGGAAAAGCAATCATTAATTTAAGTGGAAGAGACTTTACTATTAAGAAACAATTTCTGGAAGATCTGGAAACCAAATCATTACCAGACGTAGCTAAAAGCCTGAATAAAGCACTTTTGGTAATGCACTCACCACAGGACACTACGGTAAGTATAAAAAATGCAGAAGAGATCTATCAGGCTGCTAAGCACCCTAAAAGCTTTATTACTTTGGATGATGCAGATCATTTATTAATGAAAAAAGAAGACTCTGTATATGTTGGTAATGTAATTGCGGGATGGTCCTCCCGATATGTAAATATTCCTGAAGAACCAAGACTAAGAAGTCAACACAATGTGGTTGCCAGTTTAGGAAATGATGAAGGCTTTACTACGCAAATGAAAGTTGGTAATCATTATTTAGTTGCAGACGAGCCAGAAAGTGTGGGCGGTAAAGATTTTGGGCCATCCCCTTATGAGTTTGTTTCTGCCGGATTATCTGCGTGTACTGCTATGACTATAAAAATGTATGTTGCCAGAAAAGGATGGGATTTACAAAACGTAGAAGTACATACCAGTTATAGTAAATCTCATATTACAGATTGTGAAAACTGTGAAGATCCAACCGCCAGAATAGATACTTTTGAAAGAGAAATAAAGCTTGAAGGAAATCTGGATGAAAAACAAATTACCCGAATTTTGCAGATTGCAGACAAATGCCCTGTGCATAAAACTTTGCATAGCAAAACGCAAATAATTACTACTTTGTTGTAAGTATAATATAGTGTTATACCATTTTAACTTTGAAATAGTATTATTTACAATTTGGATTTATCATAATAAATCGCCCTTTTTATTTTTTATGTATGTAATAAAACCGCTAATTCTGAATAGAATTAGCGGTTTTTGCAATAATAGGATTATAAAAAAATCTTAACCTATAATACTATTGTTTTATTAACCTCTGTGTTTTTATCACTTTACCATCCGGATCATTTATAGATAATAAATATATACCAGCGCCTATACTTTGAGGTTGTATGGTAATCATTTCGTTTTTAGATACCGGCAAAACAGTTTCTTTATGTACTACTTTACCATCTAAACTATAGATGGTAAGTGTGTAGCTATTAATTTTTGATAAAGATGCAGATATGTTAATATCTCTTGTAAATGGATTAGGGTGAATTTTAAAAGAATCTTTTTCATTTACACTTATGATTGCCTTAAGAGCTGCAGGAGTGTACTCTATAATCAATTTGGCAGCTTTGCTTGCTCCTCCTTCATAAGAATCTGCTACTCTTTTTGCCGATGTACTGGTTAAACTATTACCAGTTCCTCTAATAATAAAACTTAAGTTATTACCAGATGTCCAATCGTTTTTATTTACTAAACTCTGTATCATTGCTTTAAGATCCGGAGAACGTTGTGCATTACCACTTTGATTACCAGACCAAGATGAAGGATTCCATGCTACTTTATTAGAAAATACTACTCTTCCTGAAACATTATTTGAAGAAGAAAACTCTGGAGAATTACCGCTATTATGCAATGCTATTTCTAAGGATGCCGCGGCACTGTTACTCTCATCTGCTGTAAATTGAAGATGCGCTTTGGTTATAGTAGCATTTTTTGGTATTGCTATGGATCTAAAACGTAAACCAATAGTTTGATACCCGTTACTACCGTCATAAACAAATTCTAAATCACTACTATTTGTATAAAGACTGCCATTTTCTCTTTCTTCTACATCATCGTTTCCTGTAGATATAGCTACCTCTATAGTTTGTGGCTCCCCTCCTGTAGTGTTTTCACTAAAAGTAGCCGTAACGCTCTTATTGGCATTCATAACCACAACACCGGGATTTGTACTCCCTGCAATAGCTCCGCTCCATCCATCAAATTTCCATCCGGATGCAGGAGTTGCGGTTACCGTAGCTGAGTTTCCATCTGTGTAGGTTCCTCCTCCGTTTACCGTACCTTGTCCTATCGTATTTGTAGTTAAGGTATAAGTGGTAGAGGAAGTATTACTTAAATAATTGGCATATACTGAATATTTATAATTGGTTTGAGAACCACTACCATAACTTGATGGCATATTATTGCCGCTTGCAGACCAACTAGATCCTGTGGCTTCATATCGTCCCGGGCTTCCGGCAACATAGGCAATACCAGGGTTAGCAGAAAATATCCATGCTAACCATATTGTATCTCCATTATTAACATTTACAGGGTTTTGTAATAAAATGGTTTGCCATCCTCGTGCAGACTGCACTGCGGTTATTGCAGTTTGCCCTAATCTGTTACCCGGTGCTCCATTATTATCTGCATATACCCCTAATTGCATATCTCCTGTACCTCCTTCTGTATGAACAGAAATACTTTGTAATATTCCGTTTTCGCTCATTGTGTATGGCATTGCTCTACGAGTAGCATGCGTAGCATTGCTGGTTCCTACAGAAGTAATACCTATTGTGGATAATGTGGTAGAACCATCTAACGTTGTCACACTTTCTGTAGCACTAAATCCGGAAGTATTTCCTGCTGCATCTTTTGCTTTTATTTTAAAAGAATAGGTGGTGTTTGATGATAGTCCGCTAGCAGTATATCCTGTAGATGTTGTAGTAGAAACCAAAGTATTATTTTGATATACATCATATCCTGAAACTGCTACATTATCAGTAGAGGCATTCCAGCTTAAAGAAACCGAATTAGATGTTATGCCAGATGATGTAAGATTTGTTGGAACGGTTGGTGCTTCGTTATCTGCTATATTAGTATTGTTTATAGTAACTACACTACCATTTGAAGGGTTCCAAATATCTAGGTTAGAAGGTATTTGAAAAACATTAGTATTAGAAACCTCTCCTACTTGTGATGCATTATCTACTTTAATGGTTCTTGCTTCAATTTTATTTTCGTCTACAAAAATCCATTTAAACTGATTAAACATTGCAGAGTTACGAGTCCATGTTTTATCATCATTATTAGATCGTAACGGGGCTCCCCAGCAACCTTCTCCTGCGTATACTGTGCCATTTTGATCATCTCTAATAAATCCTTCATCATTTCCTGAACCTGTAGTCGGTCGAACAGGCCAGGTAGTTTTTACGGTGTGTGCATCACACTCTATTACCAATTTTACTCCTTTATCATAAAAAAGTTGTGCCCAGTTACTATACTGGTTATTCCCTTCACTTTTTGAAGCAACATGGGGCCTCATAGGCTTATGATACTGTGCCATTTTCCAGATAACACTATTCTGATTTGCATTCAAATCATTTTGTAACCATGTTGTTTGCGTACCAGAAATAGACATTTCGGTGTTAAGAGTATATGTCCTTACCAAATTATTACCAAAAGTTATTGCATAATATACATTGGATGAAGGAACATCAAAAAGGTTATAAATACTATTATTGCTACCTTCATGGTTACCTCTGGTGGCAACTATAGGAAACATTCTGTTATCTCCTGCAATTGTTAATTGCCAGTCATTAAACCAGTCTATCCATTCTCCATTACTGTCTCCATTTGTCATATCACCCCCAAACAAAACAGCATGAGGTTTAAGTTTTGCCACCAAACGGTTTGCGTTTTGTCGTGGAGTACGATTATTACGAGAATCTCCTCCTGCAATGAAGGATAATCGACTATTATCTGCCGGAGCAGTTTTAAACCAAAAACGCTGACTAGTACCCTGGCTATCATTAATTACAAAATAGTAAGCCGTATTAGGTGTTAATCCTGTAAGCCGGGCAAAATTATTGTTCATCCCTTTGTAAGAAACTATTCTGTCCGGAGCTTTAGAACTTGGATAATTACTGTAATTAGTTCCAAAATCGGTAGTCCCATAATGAACAACAGGGTTAGTCCCCGAGGTTTGATCCCAACCTATTACAATAGTAGTAGAAGGATTATCCCGTAATGTAAGCCTGTACTTATCATTTGACGAGTAGGAGTTGATTGCTAATAAAGATATTAGCAACAAGAAAAAGTTTTTCATGCTGTGTGAATTTAAGCGGTTAATGTTTATATTAAGTTTAATCAATTGTATACGATGTCTTTGCAGGTTATAACAGCTAACTTATGCTTTGTCAAATACCTTTAATTTGCAGATTCAAAATTTTGATATATATAATAATCCTCTGCCTTGTATTTTGTAAAGTTAATTTGCCTATCATAATTAATTTTGTGCAAAAAGAATCTTAACCCAGAATTAAACTTCATAACTGCTTATTTAAAAAAAAATAACTTTTAAAACAAACTCAGGTAACGTTACCAAATACCTTCTAACCCAATTAATATTAGGATGTTCCATAAAAACCGTCAATCAGATAATTTTTCCTATTAACAATGAAGAAAATTATATCAAGGATAATTTTTTTGTACTGAAATATTGGTTTTTGGCACAAAATTCTTAACATAATTTCACTCAATCTGACTCATTTCTGATTAATCGAACTAAGGTTTCTATTATAATAGGACGTAAAAAATAAGGTCTCCCCCCAGTTCTTATAAAAAGAGGCTGTCTAAAAAGTAATTTTTGATAAAATTAAGCTGAATTATTTGTAGTATTTTCTAAAAAAAACTTTATTTCTTTCAGTAAAACCTTCTTTTAGAGTCGGTTTTTTGAAGTATTCATAATAAAAAAAGAGGGTGTCTGACTTTTTAGACACCCTCTTCTAGCTTTAACAATAAATTATTTACAAATAAATCAACTATTCAATAATAAAGCGCTTTGTTGTTTCTCCTTCAGAGTTTATGATTCTAAGCAGGTACATTCCTGATTCCAATCCATCTACATTAACAAAACCATTAGATTTAAGCTCTTTTGAACGGATAACTACTTGTCCCAAAATATTAATAACCGACACTGAAGTATTGGATAATTTTTTACCCGAAACAGATACTTGAAGTAAGTTTCCTTTTTTCAATGGGTTTGGTGTGATTTGTATGTTGGATAGAACTCCTTCATCTTCATCCCCAAAAGTAGGTGTAACACTACCAAATCCGGCAGCTAATTCTGGTGCTAACGCTCCTCCACAAGATCCTTCATAAATCTTCACGTTAGAGAATACAGAATTGTTTCCGCTACCAGTATCATTATCGTTAATAAATACTAAACGATCCATACTACCTGTATAGAAGTTACCTACAGGAATAACATATTTTTTAGTTCCGCTAGCATAATCATCATAATTGGTTACCCCATAATTTTGAGTTCCATGAACTTTAAAGTATTGAGTAGAGGTTAGTGTGTTATCATTTTCAAAACCTACTCCATGGATTTCACCTTCAGAAGTACTACTAAAATCAAACTCTATTACTGTATTTGATGTTACGGTATAATTAAGGCTAATATATTTCCATGTATTATTTTGTAAAGATAATGCTGCTCCTGCACTTTGGATTGTGAAATCCCCTGCAGAATCCTGATTAGAGAAGGCTGTGATTGTATAATCATTAAAATTTAAAGCATCACATCCTGTAGGAGGATTTGTTGTTCCGTTTTGGATACCAACTGCATCAATAGCAATATCACTTTGCCAACCACTAGTACCACTACCTGTTACTGCATTAAATCGTAATTGTACACTGGTTTTTCCTGCATAAGCTGACAGGTCTATATTTGCTGTATTCCATCCTGTACCCTGAGCACCAGTTTTATTAAATACACTAGTCCATGTACCTGTATTATCCATTCTTGCTTCTACGGTTAAAGAGTTTATCGCACTACCAACCATGTGATATTGGAATGTAAGAGTTGGTGATGTTAAACTACCAAAGTTTAAACAAGGTGAATTTAAGATCGCTCGTTTGTTAGGAAATGCCGTTCCTGAAGCTTCTACATAAAGATAAAAAGTGCCATCTGCTGCGCTGCCAGGTCCTGTTCCTGAAGAGGGAGTAGTTCCTGAGTTTCTGGTCCAGTCTAAGTCATCTCCCGAGGTTGCTTGTTTCCAAAGACCTAAATCAGCTTCAAAGCTTTCTGCATAAGGGTATGAATTTACATCTCCTGTACAGTTGCCTGTTCCTGGTCCCGGATCTGTATCACATGGGTTAACAAAAGATACTGTTTGGTCATTTTTACCATTGCTACCTCCGTCATTATTTTCAACAGCATCTTTTCCTACACCTCTGGCTGCAAATGCTTTCCATATCAAACACTTATATTTTTCGTTGTACAAATCTTTATCTGCTTGCAAAATCCCATCTCTGCCAGATACAAATCCCGGGTTATTTGCAGTATTTTTTAATCCTTCAATAACTAATGCCATTGCAATATTATTACCTCCTTTACCATTATAAAAATCTGCATCAAAACCTTCCTGATCTATTAATGCCCATGTCATATCCCACAAAATTGTTGCAAAAACATATCCTACTCCATGCGGAACTGATATGTTACTGTTTTCGATAGTTGCATAATCTGAATTATTAATAGATCTGTTGGTTGAATATCTTGTTGGTCTGATCCCATTTCCTGAGGTTGGCTGCCCTAATGCATACGTACCAACACCTCTTCCATCGGTTCCTGCATCTCCCGCTTTCATTGTTAGAATTAATCCAAAAAAGTCGGACCAACCTTCACCCATCTGCTCAGATCCACCTAACACATTTGTACTTGGTCCCCCTACTAATCTTGTAGAAATGCCATGTCCATATTCGTGTGCTATAATACCATTATCAAAATCTCCATCTCTTTTAGGGTTTGTCTTATCCCAAAGAAACATTTGCATTCTAGGGTTACTACCATCTGGAGGGGTCGCAAAGTTAGCGTTGTTAATACAATTTGTTCTGGGATCATTACAGGTTACACTACCATCTTGTGCATCTGCATTCACAGAGTCACTTCCTGCTCCTCCTTTACCATAATTATTTTCTTGAAAATTACCACTAGCTTCATTAAAACCATATTGATAAAAAACATCGTGTATAATATTATTCCAATAAAACAAATTCGTTATGGCTGCATCCCGATATGTACTAGGGTCTTGACTAAGATTAAGTGGAAAATTAAAATCCAGACCAGATCCTCCATTGGGGGAAGTTCCTGTTCCGTTATTTCCATTTATATCATCTTGCGCCCAAACATTATTACCTCTGGTATTGGTGTGCTCTGCTCCTGCGCTTCCATTAGTATCGTGCCATCCATAGGGAGAAGCATTTGTATTAGCAGGATTTGTTACTACAGAGCGGTTACCATGTACCGGGCTTTCTACCGGCATTGCAAGTACATTATAAGAATCTGGTGCTAAAGTTGTTGTAGCTGCATCTGTTAACGACTCTTTAGGCCCAAAAAGAACAGATTCATGACTATGAGAATCTTCATGAGATTCAAACGTACACTTAACTACCCAATTGTTTTCATGAATAATCTTGCCTGTAGAAGCATCTACATAACTATCCCACCAATTGTGTCCATTTTTTTCGTATAAACTTACATTCCAACAAAGTACTAATTGGTCGTTATGTAATTTGTATACTTTTCTAACATTAATTGGTTCATTATCTCCTGTTATACCAGAATCCAAAAATTGTGAAACTTCACTTCCTTTGGATTTACTAACGGTTTTAGATAATCTCTGTGCAGAAGGCAGGTTATGCGCTCTGATTACTGCGTTTATAGCAGAAACTTCTGTAGAAGAAGACTTAGCAGTAGTCACTTTAGATTTGATCTCTTTTATAAACTGATCAATTTCATAAGTGATTTTTCCGTTGTTAACCGTTAATTTATAGGATCCATCTACAATAGGGATTCCATTATACAATTGATTAATGTATACGTGTTTAATTCCTTGTTTTAAAGAAGGAACTTCGTCTGTTATCCTCCATTCTGAAAAATCATTAATAGAATTTTTAGAGGCATTACTTTTAACAATATCGTTAAAATGATTTCGAACCAGTGCGTCTGAGTTCTGTGCAACAATTGTTTGTCCTATTAGAAATAATAGAATGACAAACGAGTAGACTTTTTTCATATAATAAGTTTTGAGTTTGTGAACCCTAAAATTAACAAAAAGCAAAGTATGCATAACAGAAATCCCTATAATCAAAACATATCTCAATAAATTAACATTTGTAAAGAAAAAACACTAATCAATATTTACCACGCTTATTTTTGACACAATATATTTTGCTTAGCTATTATCTATACTGATATTATAAATATCAAAACCTTATTTATAAAATACTGCCCAACAAACATCTTGAACATAAATACCTTTTGTGTTTTACGGTAAAAACATCAATATTTTTAGTATATTTTTGCAACTAACGTTAGTTATCTTCAAAAAAAGCGCAATTATGATTAACAATATCCATAAAACAATAAACAAAAAAATCCTATAATCCAGATTAGTATTCTTCTACATAACACTGTTTTGAATAAATCAAAAAATGAGGCTTTTACTTTTAAATATAATTTCATAAAATCTCAAAAAAGTATCAATAAAAAACCAGTTTAACACCTTTGCAGGATTTCTTGTTCAAATTCTTTGTCATAAACTAAAACTACATTATATTACGTTGACAAACGATATACAAATCATAAACTATGAAAACGTTAAATTTGGTAGTTCTTTCTTTTTTATCTATAGCTGTATTTGGTTGCAAAGGAGAAAAAAAAGAAACCACAAATCAGGAAAATAATTCAGAAAATGTAGAACATAAATCTACAATCAAAAACAAAGAAGAGCAAGACACAAAAACATTAGAATTTACTCTGGAACCGAAAAGTGACAGTCAGGTTTCTGGAAAAGTTATATTTATAGAGTCTGAAGGGATGGTTAATATGGTAGCAGAGTTAACCGGATTAAGTGAAGGAGAGCATGCTATTCATATTCATGAAAAGGCAGATTGTACTTCTGCCGATGGAAAATCTACCGGAGGACATTGGAACCCTACTATGGAACCTCATGGCAAATGGGGTGCAAAAGAAGGGTATCACAAAGGTGATATAGGTAATTTTAAAGCAGATGCCAACGGTAACGGAGGCATTACTTTTGCTACTAATGAGTGGTGTATTGGTTGTGATGATGATAAAAAGAATATTCTGGGAAAAGCTATTATTGTACATCAGGGTATTGATGACTTTACCTCTCAACCATCCGGGGATGCAGGTAGCAGGGTAAGTTGTGGTGGTATCATACAATAATATATTTATTACCAATAAGCAGGTGACTATATTATAATATATCTATCCATCTGAGTTTGTCGAGCATAAATTTCATAACCATTGGCTGAAAACTTCGACAAACTCAGGTTTACAATTTATAAGTTCTTTTTACTTTTTATCAATTACTTATAGTAATAGATTTCATTGACTACTCCGGCATATCTAGTTAATGATAGTCCTAAAGGTTAAATTTATTCTGGGGCTTTTTATTTTTTTTGTGGGTGGCAATCTATGCAACCAATTAGTTTGTGTTTCTCCTTTCATAACTAACAAGCTTCCATTTTCTAAAATTAGAGACACATTTTGCTTAGTTTTTTTATGTTTAAAAGCAAATTTTCGTTCTGCTCCAAAACTTAAAGACCCAATTGCCCCATTTTTTTTAAGATCCTTTTCTGCATCACTATGCCATGCCATCCCCTCACTGCCATCGTGATACAAATTAAGCAAACAAGAGTTAAAAGTTTCGCTCGTCTTTTTTTCAATGATTTTCTTTAATTGCAGTAGCTCTGTGGTCCATGGCAACGCATATTTTGTAGTATTTGAATACGTATATCCAAACTGTTTTTCACCATACCAAGCTACTTTACGCTTAGTTACTATATGTTTTCCAAAAATTATTGCCTCATCATTTCTCCATTCTATACTTTTTAACAGATAATCATAATAATTATTTGCCTGCTGCAATGTCATTAATTTACCATAATAGTTTACTTCGCCATCTTTAGGTAATAAGTTTTGTTTATAATCTATGGTCTGATTAAATAAGTCCATTTTTCCTGTCTTGATATTTTTTATGCATACAATGCCCGCAAGGTCATATCCATTATTTATTGCTTCTTCTTATTCTGAAGATAAAAATACGCGATTTTTTCAATTCATTCTTTTACCTGATTTACACAATAGGATTCCGTAAATTTTCGATTTCCTCCTAAACAAATTTCTTTATGTCTTATTTTTCTTCTTAAATCAGCATTTCCTATTTCTATATGTTTTATCATTTTTTAACTATTAGCTTCATTAAAAATTACTTCTGGAACATATCTTTTACCACTTTACCCCCTATGTTTTGTTATTGTCCTACAAAACCTTTTTACAGATTCAAAGTTAAAATGGTATAACTACGGGGTTGGCTTGCTTTTTTATTGTATTTTTTATACTACAAAACTGGTTTTATTATTTTTTTACTGAAACCCATTTCTTGCTTTTCTTTAATAAACAACAAACCACCCATTATTTTGAAAATCAACTAATAAAAGTATCATTTTGCAGATACTCAAAATTAAAAATTATAATCATGACAGTGATTAAAAAATTATTTTATACCAGCTATTTAAGTTCTGGATAAGGGATATATTTTAATAACTTTCTGAAATAGAATTTTAGCAAAATAAAATTAACTTTGCACCAAACCTTAACCAAATGAACCCTTCAACTTCTGGTTGGATAGAAAAATTTTTACGGGAACTGGACAACACCCCACAAATGACTAAATGGTCGTTGGATGAGTTGTATCTAAACCTAAGAAAGGTTGGTTTTATTTATGGTACTTCTATAGATACTATAATAGATAAAAACTCAGACATAATCTACTCTGAAGAAGAAAAAACCAAGATCAACTTATTTGCGGCATTAGTTGTGACCTATTATGATACCATAGAAAATGTCAATCAAAAAGATTGCCTTGAAGCAATGTTTCAGTTTTATAGTTTTTTGGATACTAAAAAATCTTTTTTTTCTTTTGGCAACGTTCTTTCTACTCAAATAAATGAAAAATTAGAAAAAATAATACATACCCGAATACAAACCAATGAAACTATTTTAAAGAAAAATTTTAGCCATTTATTGACCAATGCATTGCTTTTTATTGATGTATTAGCTTTTGAGTATTTTTTGGTGCACGATAAAAACCCATTTGATTATGCTGCAAACCTTGAAGAAACTTTAATTAACACTGTGTTTCTTGCATTAAATTCTAAAAAAAAGAAAGACAAATATGACCAACTTTTAGTCAAATTGTTTTCTTCGTCTGTTCGATATACCAGTATTTCTAACGAAGAAGAAGCTAGTTTTGATTATATAGAATTAGATGTTTATACCGATGAGATTGAGAAAAAATATATTCTGGATCTTACCAGTCTGGCTGTTTGGAACGATAAAGAATTAGATAAAGGCGAACAAAGTTTTATGTCTGCCTTGGGAGCAGAACTACAATTATCTAACGAAATAGTTAAAGAATCTATTGGTCTGGTACAAAAATTTATTGATAATCATAAAGAGGATATCTCTTTTTTCAATTATTCAAACCCTGCATTACATTTTTATCAGCAAACCTCCAGAACAGTTAGCTTTTTGGTTTTAAGAAACAAAAAACGTTTAATCAAAGAAATATCCGAAAGCAAAGATTTAATGATTTTGTTAGGGCAATCTACAATGCGGGATTTATCTACAGAAGAAAAACAACAAGTAAAAAAACAATTATTGGATATTTGTAAAACTATTCCCTCTCTGGCTATATTTATTCTTCCTGGCGGAAGTATTTTGTTGCCTTTATTAGTTAAGTTTATCCCGCAATTGCTGCCTTCTGCATTTAATGAAAATAAGGAGTGATTTTCCTCCCTATATTTCCAGTTTTTCGAGTTCTTTATAATTCTTTTTAAGTCTACGGGTCAAGATACCATATATAAGTCTGTAAAATAGTGCTATGACTCCTGCAAAAACAGCGATCAAAATTAATGTCCCAACCAAAACCAACCAAATTGGGGGTTGATTTTCTACTGGTTGATTTTTAAATTCTTCTGTAAAAAACAGGATATAGCCCATAGTTGCAATCATTGCTATAGCAAAAAAGCTAATGTTTACCCATATATATTGTTTTACTGTTCTTCTGGTTTTTATAATATTTTCCATCAAAATTTTGGCGGAATCTGTTGCTTCAATTTTTTTGTAATTAAAATAAAACCGGGTAATAAAATATATCAAGATACTATAAGAAACAGCAGATGCAATCAAGGAAAATGTATTCATACCCGGTTGCTCAACTGTTGTATACATCCCATTTAACCTAAATACAACATCTAAGGATGCCCACAATAGAAATTCGATAATACTAATGATAAAAATCCATCGTACAATCGATGATGATTTTTTTAATATCATCGAATAAATTTCTTTGTAGGATAATTTAGGAAAACCACCTTCTTGCTTCTTCCAGTCTTTTTTTAATAACTCTAATTCATCCATATAGTTACGGATTTAATATTTTTTGCAATTTTGTTTTTACTCTATTCATTTTTACCCGGGCATTTACTTCGCTAATCCCCATGGTATCTGCTATTTCTTTATAAGATTTATCTTCCAGATATAAAAAAACCAGAGCTTTTTCTATATCATTAAGTTGTTTTACGGCAGCATACATTAATTTTAACTGTTGTTCTACCTCTTCATCATATTCTTCTGCTTTCAGCCTAAAATTCATTGTATCCAGATCAGCGGTCTTAATGCTTCTTTTAGATCTTCTGTACAAAGTAATTGCTGTATTTAACGCAACTCTGTACATCCATGTACTAAATTTTGCATCTCCCCTAAACTTAGGATACGCTTTCCAGAGTTGTATAGTAATTTCCTGAAACAAATCATTATGCGATTCCTGATCATTGGTATATATCCTACATACCTTATGCACAATATTCTGATTCTGCTCAAGATTGGTTACAAAACTATGTTCTAATTCTTTATTCACTTTGGTCTGTTACATCTTATATGTAGCTAAGAAAACATTTATGTTACAAAAAAATAAAAAGTATCTTAATTTTAATAGATAAAACCTACTATTATTAGGGTTTATAATCTTATCACTTTATCTTTGTAACACAATCAATACAATATGAATATCCCTTCTACTAATTTACCCAGATTAGTTATTATTGGCGGTGGTTTTGCAGGAGTTGCACTTGCCAGAAAAATGGTTAAAGAAAATGTACAACTAGTGTTATTAGACAGGCAAAACTATCATACATTTCAACCTTTGCTTTATCAGGTATCCACCTCCTCATTAGAGCCGGATTCTATCGCTTACCCACTTCGGAAAATTATAAAAAGAGGCAAAAACGCTTTTTTTAGAATGGCAGAAGTCGCATCTGTAGATCCTAAAATGCAAACTATACAAACCAACATAGGAAATATACCTTATGATTACCTTGTTATTGCTACAGGAGCTAAGACTAATTTTTTCGGGAATACAAAGATAGAGAACAATGCTATGCGAATGAAAAACCTGCCACAGGCTTTAAATTTACGCAGTTTGATGTTAGAAAATCTGGAACAAGCAGTAATTACTACAGATCCGGAAAAAAGAAAAGAGCTATTGCGTTTTGTACTTGCAGGTGCCGGTCCTACCGGAGTTGAATTAGCCGGAGGTATTGCTGAGTTAAAACTAAATGTATTACCCAAGGATTACCCCGATATGGATTTTGATGCTATGGAGATTCATTTAATTGAAGGTTCTTCTCGCGTTTTGCCTCCTATGAGTGAATTTGCGTCCAAAAAAGCTGCTACATTCTTAAAAAAATTAGGAGTACATATACATACAAATACGCAAGTAACTAATTATGAAAACAATCTGGTAAGTACCAATACCGATTTATCTCTTAAAACTGCCACTTTTATTTGGTCTGCAGGAGTTACAGGTGCACCTGTATCTGGTATAAATGCAGAGTCCTTAATCCCAAGAGCTAATCGATATAAAGTAAATGAGTATAACCAAATCGAAGGATATAGTAACATTTTTGCTATTGGAGACATTTCGGTTATGGAAACGGCTAAATATCCTAAAGGACATCCTATGGTAGCACAACCTGCTATACAACAAGGATCTCATTTAGCCAAAAACTTAAAATATCTTTTAAAAGGTAAAACCATGACTCCTTTTCAATATTTTGATAAAGGCTCTATGGCTACCATTGGTCGTAATAAAGCTGTAGTGGATATAGGTAAATTTCAATTTGGAGGATTCTTTGCCTGGTTTATCTGGATGTTTATTCACTTATGGTTTTTGGTAGGGTTCAGAAATAGATTTGTTACTTTTTTTAACTGGTCCTATAACTATATAAATTATGACAAAGCTGCCCGTTTGATTGTAAGGCCTTTCAAAAATAAAGAGGATACGGTAGAACGAGTGTAAAACTAATCGAATCCTTTACATTCAAGCTTGAGTAAAAAATACTCAAGCTTGAATATTTTTAATACAACACTTCTATTTACCTCTCTGTACTTGTACATTTTTATTCATACCTGTTATTACTCCTATTTACAGTAAAAGGTATTCACTTTTCAATCTATCTTCGTTTTTCTACAGTTCGGTAAGATTCAATTCTATTTCTTGTGTATATACCAGACTTTTGACCTGTCAACAAAAAAATACACACATGAAACTATTACTATCTCTTATTTCATTATTATTATTTTACACTTCGAATGCGCAAACCACGATCTCCGGAACAGTAACAGATCCTTCGGGAACGGCAATACAAGGAGCTAATGTTTATTTAGATGGCACATACGATGGCGGATCTACGAATGATACTGGTAATTTTTCTTTTACCACTACCGAAAAAGGAGAGCAAACACTACTAATTTCTTTTTTATCCTTTGAAACCTTTTCTCTATATGCTAATGTTTTAGAGATGAAAGATCTAAAAATCAGATTAAAAGAAGATGTAAATTCATTAGATAGTGTAATATTAAATGCAGGAACATTTTCTGCCGGGGATAACAGTAAAGCATCTGTGCTTACGCCCATGGATATAGTTACCACCGCAGGTGCAGCTGGCGATTTTATAGGAGCATTACAAACCTTGCCAGGAACCTCTAATGTATCTGAAGATGGCAGACTTTTTGTTCGTGGAGGAGACGCTAAAGAAACCAATATATATATAGACGGACTTCGTGTTTTTCAACCATTTAACCCCACTACAAATAATATTCCTACCAGAGGGCGATTTTCTTCTTTTCTGTTTAATGGTACTAATTTCTCTACGGGAGGCTATTCTGCAGAATTTGGAGATGCTTTATCCAGTGTTTTATTACTAAATACTATAGATGAACCCGATCAGGAAAAAACAGAATTTCAGTTTATAAATGTAGGATTAGGAGCAGGAAATACACAAAAATGGAATAAAAACTCTGTAAGTATTAATGCTTTTTATTTAAACCTGAAACCATATCAGGAAATTATATCCCAACGTGTAGACTGGATAAAGCCTTATGAATCTTTATCTGGTGAAACGGTATATCGACATGCTTTTAACAAAGGACTTTTAAAAATTTATGGCGGATTAAGCTATAGTAATTTTGATCTTATACAAGAAGATATTAATACTACCAATGGAATTAACTTTGCTCTTAAAAACCGAAATACCTACATCAATACCTCTTATAGTGGAGATTTAGGTACCGATTGGAAAATTAGCACAGGAGCAAGCTTTGCAAATGATCAAAATGACATTAAGATCGATAACACTATTGTGGATAATGAAGACAATAGTTTTCACTTTAAAGTAAAACTTAGAAAAAGGTTTAGCAATCGGTTCAAACTAAATTTTGGAGCAGAACAGTTTATAAGTTCATTCTCTGAAAAAGCTACAGCTACCGATTTTGGATCTTTTAGATCTGCTTTTAACAACAACAGTACTGCTGCCTTTACCGAAGGAAACATATTTTTCAGTAAAAAGCTAGCCATGCAAATAGGAGTTAGAGGAGTACATAATACTTTATTAGATATTACCAAAATTTCTCCCAGAGCATCTTTAGCATACAAAACCTCTTCTAAATCACAAGTATCCTTAGCGTATGGTGATTTTTATCAAACAGCACAACAAGAAATATTAAAATATACTGCAGATTTAGAACCCGAAAAATCATCACACTATATATTTAATTATCTATACCAAAACAACAATAGAACTTTTAGAGCAGAAGGATATTATAAAACGTATGATGCCCTGATTAAATACAACACCAATACTCCAGAGTTTAATAGTATATATACCAATAACGGAAGTGGTTATGCCACTGGTGTCGATGTTTTTTGGAGAGATAATAAATCTATCAAAAATTTAGAATACTGGTTAAGTTATTCTTATCTCGATACCAAACGAGATTATAAAAATTACCCAACCAAAGCAACACCAAATTTTGCAGCAAAGCATAATATATCTTTAGTTACCAAATACTGGATCGAGGATTGGAAATCTTTACTAAGTACTACCTATAATTTTGCCTCTGGCAGACCATACAACAACCCAAATCAATCTACTTTTCAAGATAGTAAAACCAAAACTTTTAACTCTGTAGATTTAAGTTGGGCATATTTAATTAGTCAACAAAAAATATTGTATGTATCTGTATCTAATGTTTTAGGATTTGATAATGTATTTAATTATCAATATGCAAACACTCCCAATGCAAACGGAAACTTTTCCAGACGAACCATACGCCCAAATGCAGATCGATTTTTTATCGTCGGTTTTTTCTGGACTATAAGTGATAACAAAACCGATAATCAATTAGATAATTTATAAAATTTACTTAAACTATAATCCATACTATTATGAAAACTTTAAAATTTATCCTCCTCCTATTACTCCTGTTATGTGCAAAAACAATTATTGCTCAAGAACCAGAACATTCTCTAACCGTTACTATCTCTAATATAGAATCCAACGAAGGAACAATACAAGTAGGTTTGTATAACAGTAAAAGCAGTTTTTTAAGCACTCCATATATGTCTACCGGCACACAAGCCAAAACAGGAAGTGTTCAAGTTGTTTTTAAAAATGTTCCAAAAGGTGTATATGCTATTTCATTATATCATGACAAAGATGATAATAAGGAGCTTAACACTTTTTTCAAGATACCTACAGAGCCTTACGGGGTAAGCAATAATGCTAAAGGTAAGTTTGGCCCACCAAATTGGGAAGAAGCTAAGTTCTCTATTTTGGATAAGGACACCACACAATCCATCCAATTATAAGTCTATTTACATTTCATCCATTAAAAAATACACTTTGGTCATAATTTTTTTAAAAAGATCTTCATCCTAATGATCTTTACATTAATAAAATCAATAACCTCGAAGTAAGCCCAAGAGGTATGCTTCAAAAAAAATCTTTTGTTTTCGAGGTAAACCTCGGAGAATTAAACTCCACAATGTGGATTAAAAAATTACACCATTATGAAAACAATTTTAGTATTACTCACTTTTTTTACCTTAACTACCATTAATGCGCAATCTTCCTACGAAAAAGGTATGAATAAAGCTTTTGAACTTTGGAAAAACAACACTCCGGATGAAGCTATTAATATGTTTGAACGTATTGCCAAAGCAGAAAAAGAAAACTGGCTGCCATATTATTATGCTGCCCAAATACACATTACTTCAACTTTTGGGAGTAAAGATGCCGAAGCTATAGAATCCAGACTAAAAAAAGCGCAAGAATATCTAAACGAATCTAAAACTATTGCTAGAGAAAATGCCGAAATATATATTATGGAAGCTCTTTTAAACACCGCATACGTAGCCTATAACCCTTCGGTATATGGCATGACGCATTCTGCCAAAGTAGAACAACTATATCAAAAAGCAAAAGCATTAGAACCAGAAAACCCAAGAGCTGTATTATACCATGCCGAATGGAAAATGGGAAGTGCTAAATTTTTTGGAAGTGATCCAAAAGCCTTTTGTCCTGAGATAGAAAAAGCTATATTGTATTTTGAAAACGAATCACAGGATATTCCATTTTACCCAAAATGGGGTAAAGATCAGGTAAAACGTGTTCAGGAAAACTGTAAAGGATAATTTTACTATTCTAAATCAGTTTTTGATTAAAATCACCTTCTTAATGAGGTTTTAAAACAAAAAGAAATATAGATGAATGATATAAAAAAAATAGCTCTTGTTTCACTTGTAATCTCTGTTATTGTTGCATTGGTGAATTTATCTGTAAACGGGTTTAATTTTGAACGAATCCTTACTATAAAATGGTGGAGCATTGCGTTTTTGTATTCTTTTTCTTTAACATACCTCAATTCTCTTTATTTTAATTTTATCAATCATAAATTAGAATGGAAGAACAAAGGACTACAAAGAGTTTTAATTGGAGCCGGAGGCTCTATAATTATAACAATGGCAGGATATGCAATATGCCAGTTTATTGTTGCTGTAATTATACTAAAAAGCCAAACAAGCTCAGAATTTATTGCAGATCAATCGCTCAAAGACTACGTTTTTCCTTTATTATTAACCATTATAGCTTCTCTGTTTTTTCACTTAGTATACTTTTACAGAGCTTTACAAGAAAAGAAAGTTACAGAACAAAAAATAATTGCAGGAACTGCTTCAGCTAAATTTACTGCTTTAAAAAACCAACTGGATCCTCATTTTTTGTTTAACAGCCTTAACGTATTGACTTCTTTAATTGAAGAAAACCCAAAATTAGCACAAAAGTTTACTACCTCTTTATCCAAAGTGTATCGATATGTTTTAGAACAAAAAGATAAAGAACTGGTTACTATAGATGAAGAGCTAAATTTTGCACGAACTTATATGACGTTAATAAAATTACGTTTTGAAGATAGTATCCTGTTTGAAATTCCAGAAAAGGCATCTAATCCAGAAGCCAGAGTGGTCCCTTTATCCTTACAAATACTATTAGAAAATACCGTTAAGCACAATATCGTGATGCCACAAAAACCTTTGCATATCAAAATTTATGAAAAAGATAACTTCTTGATCGTTGAAAACAATTTACAACCCAAAGAAATTATAAAACAAAGTATTGGTGTGGGATTAGTAAATATACATCAACGATATGCCTTACTAACCAAAAGAAAATTTTCGGTATACAAAACAGACCATGCTTTTATTGCCGAGTTACCTATACTAACAAAACAAATAAAATTAATGGATGCTACAATTTCACAAGATATCGAAGAGATCAAAAACCTTAAGTATCAAAGAGCTAAAGAAAGAGTAAAAAAGATAAAGGATTTTTATGGTAGCTTAACTGCATATTGTATTATAATACCATTTCTAATATTTATAAATTATAAAACAAATGGGTTTAGCTTTCCCTGGTTTTTCTTTCCGTTAGCTGGTTGGGGAATTGGACTTATTTTTCATGCTTCAGATGCTTTTGGCTTTCATATCTTGGGCAAAGATTGGGAAAAAAAGAAAATACAAAAATATATGGAAGAATCTAAACGTAAATAATTATGAATACTCCGGAAAAACTACAGGACAGATATAAAAGAGCAAAAAAACGGGTAGAAGATGAAAAAGGGTTCTACAATCATCTTACCGTTTATATTGTAATAAATATTCTGATTATATGTGTAAATCGTTTTATATACACAAATAACGATAACGCCTTTACTGACAAAGGTTTTATAGACTGGCTAAACTGGAATTTACTAGCCACTCCCGTTTTATGGGGAATTGGCTTATTAATTCATGGTGTACGTGTATTTAAAAAAAAGACATATTTAAGTACCATATTTAAAAAATCTATTTTTGGATCTGAATGGGAAAAACAAAAGATTAAAGAATTAATGGACAAGGAAGACTTTTAAACTATAACCATTTAAAAAATGAAAGATTTGAATGAACAAAAAAGATATGAGCGCGCCAAAAACCGGGTAGAAGAACTAAAAAAGTTTTATAACAACCTCATCTCCTATATAATAATTATAAGTTTTTTGGCAGGTATAAATTATTATCAAAACGAATGGAGGTATGCATGGTTTTTATGGGCTGCATTTGGTTGGGGGATTGGTATTATTTTTCACGCAATTAAGGCATACAGAATTAATCCTATGTTTAATAAAGACTGGGAAGAACGAAAAATCAGAAAATACATGGAAGAAGAGCATGATAACAATAAACAACTATGGGAGTGAGCCAGTTAGGTCGGAGGTCAGAGGTCAGAGGTCAGAGGTCAGAGGTCAGAGGTCGGAAGCACGAAGATCAAAATCAGGAGTAAAAGCAAACTTCCGGCATCGGTCTTCGGACTTCCAGCATAATTCAAAAAACTAAAATATAAAAATGAATGTTATAATCATCGAAGACGAAAAACCAGCAGCAAGACGTCTTGGCAGAATGCTTAACGAACTAAATATAGAAGTACACACTATGTTGCACTCTGTACAAGAATCTATCGATTGGTTTCGTAATAATAAACACCCGGATCTAATATTTTTGGATATCCAGCTAAGCGATGGGTTATCTTTTGAGATATTTGATGCGGTAGCTATAAAAAGTTCTATAATATTTACCACTGCTTATGATGAATACGCTCTTAAAGCTTTTAAATTAAATAGTATTGATTACCTTCTTAAACCAATAGATGACGAAGAGCTAGAAGCAGCTATAGCCAAATACAAAGAACAAGTACCTCAAAAAAAACACCTGCAAGTAGATTTTGAAGACATAAAAAAGCTATTAATAAATCCAATAGACAGGATCTACAAAAAAAGATTTACTGCCAGAGTTGGTCAACATTTAAAAATATTTTCTGTAGAAGAAATCGAATGTTTTTATTCTGAAAACAAAGGCACCTATCTACACACTACAGATAACAGAAATTACTTAATAGACACCACATTAGAATCTTTGGAAGAAGAATTAAACCCACAACAGTTTTTTAGAACCAGTAGAAAATTTTATATCAATATAAATGCGATAAGTGATATCATTTCTTATACCAACTCCAGACTACAAGTAAAACTTAATCATTTTAAGGATCAAGAAATCATCGTAGCAAGAGAACGGGTAAAAGATTTTAAAATGTGGTTAGAATAGTTTTTTATTTGTTTGTTATAAAAAAAATATCCCTGTTTATATCCAAGAAAGAGTAGAATCTAAAAAAAAAGAAGCTATCTAAAAAATATATAGATAGCTTTTTTTTATAAACGAACTCATCTTGACTTTTTCTATTTCCTAAAAAAATGGCTGAAATTTACCCATATTTCGTTACTTTTCTTACCCGTAGCGCTGCTATGGCTTTCAAAAAGTGCCTCATCTGGTCAAATTTCAACTCATTTTCGGTTAAAAACAAAAAGTCAAGATGAGTTCAACTATAAAGAGAGAATCTTTAATATTCCCACTTTCTTTTCTTGTCCAGTTCTCGTTCGGCATCTAACTCTTCTTGAGGAATAACTTTTAAAAAAGAAGGATGTTGCTCAATAGCAAACTCTAATTTACTTACAATATCATCAATAGAGTCATTATCATAGTCTATATCTAATGGTTCTTTTATTACCATAGATTGCAATATTCCTCGTTTTTTTATTCGAATCCCTTTTTTATCAAAAGATCTTCTAAAACCATCTATTACAATAGGAATAACGATTGGCCTGTATTTTCGTATAATATGAGCCGTTCCTTTTCGAATAGGATTAAATGGTTTTGTGGTTCCTTGCGGAAACGTAATTACCCATCCGTCCTCTAAAGCTCTGGAGATATTTGTTATATCGCTCATCTTAACCTGGCGATTAATATCTTTACCCTTGTCTCTCCAGGTACGCTCTACAGTTATTGCTCCTGCATAAGCCAAAATCCTTGCTAAAAGACCAGCCCTCATGGTTTCTTTTGCCGCTACATAATATAAATTAAGTTTAGGTTGCCATAAATACCCTACATTTTTTATAGAATCTGTACGTCCGCTTAAACTAGCATTAAATACATGAAACATAGCAACAACATCCGCAAAATAAGTTTGATGATTCGATACAAACAATACACCATTATCAGGAAGGTCTTTAAATATTTCACTTCCTTCTATCTGTAATTCATTAAAACCTCTGTATCGGCTATGCGTTAACCCACCCATAATACGGATAAGCCATTTTTTTAAAAATAATATATGTCCAAATGGATTTCTTTTAAATAATCCCATGTGTAAAAAAGCAGTTGTGTTTAGTAACGCCAAATATACAAAATCATAATTCCATAGACGTCTTTAAAAGCATTTTAAGCTCACTAAGCATCATTGCTGTTGCACCCCAAACAACATAACCATTTAATTCAAAGGAAGGTACCTCTATATTTTTAGCATACGAAGTAGTCATTTTTTTAGTAATCACATTAGCCTCATTAAGTAATTCAAACAAAGGAACCTCGATAACTTTGGCAACTTCTTCTTCTTGAATAATAAAATTGGGCCTTTGTTCTGCAAACCCCAAAAATGGATGTACCCAAAAATTAGAAGGAGGTATATATACTCTGGTTAGCGATTTAAGAACCGTAACGGCATCTGTAGGAACCCCCACCTCTTCCTGTGTCTCGCGCAATGCAGTCTCTGTATAATTCAAATCAAAAGCTTCTACTTTACCTCCTGGTAATGCTACTTGCCCAGAATGCACTCCTTCATACTCCGGACGTAAAATCAATGCGAAATGAGAAATGGCCTTTTTGGGGTAAAAAAGCATCATTACTGCCGCATTACGAGGATTTTTTTCCTCTATCTTTAAACGGTTTAATTCGTTTAAACGAACCTCTGGAGCCATAATATAATGAGAGGATTCTCCTGGTACTGACATTTTTTCTATTTTTGGTATTAAATCTTTAAACGTTTCAAATGTCATTGACCAAATCTATTTTATGTTTTTGTATAGCTATTATCATATTCTCTAATTGTGAAGATACACATTCTAAAAAAAATAAACAGAATGCAAAGACAAATATAGACTCTGTTTTTGTAAATAAAAAAGAAACTAAAGGGAGTAGTACTATCCAAAAGGATAAAATTTTGGAAGAAGAGCCTTTTAAATTGACCAATGATAATTTAAGAGAGTTTATGACACAATACGGAAAAGATAATCCAGAGACCTTGGTTAAAATAAATACCCGTTATGGGGATATACATATCAAGTTATACACAGAAACACCTGTACACAGAGCTAATTTTATTTATTTGGTAAAACAAAAATATTTTGATGAAACATTCTTTTACCGTGTTGCAAAAGGGTTTGTTATACAAGGCGGTAACAGTGACCGGCAGCAAATGGCAAATAAACGTTTTGAAATAGGGGATTATACTATACCACAAGAGCCCGTTAATGGACTAAAACACGTAAGAGGTGCGGTTGCTTTATCCAAACAATGGGTGGATAACCCATCTAATCGTTCTACCCCATTTGAGTTTTTTATTGTAATTGCAAAAAAAGGAGCTGCCCATCTGGATGGAGAACATACTATTTTTGGAAAAGTCGTAAAAGGTATGGAAGTAGTGGATAAAATCTCTAATGTACCTGTAGATGCCAGCGAATGGCCTAAAGAAAATATTTTTATAAAAGCCGAAGTAATGGAGTAGTATTTGAGTTTGTGAGTTCTTGAGTGTTTTAGTCTACAATATGAATCCTTAAAGATTAAAGTCCTGATTCTGGGGGCTGAGGCTCTCGAAGCTCCATCTACACCACTGCGATACACATCTGCATCGCTACAATAACCAAATACATATCTGCATTAAACAAATATGCATCTGCAATACCCAAAATCTATTTTACAGCTTTTGCGTATAATAATTATAATCCTTCAAAATAATGTCCAAAAACTGTCTGTCATACAAATCAGACTTAATTTCTAAAACCTCCTCTACCCGATTGCGTAACTCTGTCATTGTTTTAAAATCATTGGATCTTAAAGCAATATGATATGTTTCTTTAATTAATCGAACATCTTTATCAGACAGTTTGGTAACGTTCAAAAATTTAGGTTGATACTCTTCTTCTACTTCTTCAAGAATCGTATGCGAAATTTTCACTTTCTGTTTTGTAGTAATAACCACTGTGCCAGCAGCAGCATCCCCTATTCGTTGGTGTTTATTAGAAAACAAAATACTTAAAATCCCTATAGAGCCTAAAAATATCCAGATATCTACCAATCGTAACAACCAACGTATCATATAATTACTCCAATTAGCAGGTAACCCATCTACCCGTACTACCCTGGTTTTTAAAACCATTTTACCTACAGTTCTTCCATTAAAAACAATATGCATAAATAAAGAGTAAAAAGATATTGGTAAAAACAAAAGGGATTGTATACCAAAAACGGTCCAGTTATCTATAAACGCAGTTCCTAATAAAGCTGTGATAAAATTAACTATAAATAAATACAGCCATAATATAAAAGCATCTATTAAAAAAGCCAGTATTCGTTCTCCAATGCCAACGGTCTTATACGCCAGATTTACGTTTTGTGTAGTATTAATTGCTAAATTTGCCATTTATAAGTAAGTGATTATCTTTATCTCAAAAATTGATAGATGCGGGAAGCAGCTTTTGTGAAGCAAAATAAGGAAAAATGGATAGCTTTTGAAAAAGCTATCACAGAAAATTTTAAGATCAGCCCAGATCAGCTTGCAGATTATTATATACAATTAACCAATGATCTGTCCTATGCACAAACCTATTACCCTGATAGTAAGACACTTTTATATCTAAACTCTCTTGCCTCACAGGCTCATCAAAAAATATACAGAAACAAAAAAGAAAATAAAAACAGGATTATATCTTTTTGGAAAACAGAGTTTCCTTTATTTTTTTATGCACATCAAAAAACGCTGTTGTATACGTTTATCCTATTTGGCGTTGCTTGCTGTATAGGAATACTATCTGCAATTAATGATGCTTCTTTTTTACGATTAATACTTGGGGATGCCTATGTAAACGAAACCTTGAACAACATCGAAAAAGGAGATCCTACTGCCATTTACAAAAGTGGCAGTATGGCAGGTTCCTTTTTAGGGATTACCATAAACAATATTAGAGTAGCCTTTATTGCTTATGCTTTTGGCGTTATTACTTCGGTAGGAACAGCATACATTTTATTTAGCAATGGGGTTATGTTAGGAGCGTTTATGACGTTTTTTTATACCGAAGGATTATTGTTTGAAGCTTCAAAATCTGTTTGGCTACATGGCACTATAGAAATTTCTGTAATTGTTATTGCCGGATGCGCAGGATTGGTTATGGGTAATAGTATTTTATTTCCAAAAACATTTTCAAGACGGGTATCTTTTATGAAAGGTGCTAAAAATGGGTTAAAAATTGTGGTAAGTACCATCCCTTTCTTTATTATTGCTGGTTTTATCGAAGGTTTTATAACGCGATATTCTAATATGCCCGTATGGCTTGCAATGACTATAATTTTTAGCTCTTTGGCTCTGATTATATTTTATTATATAATATACCCCATTATTTTAAATAAAAATTATGAACGAAAATTACATTGAACTCAAACAACGCAGAGATGTAGGAGAAATAGTCTCTACTTATTTTGATTTTTTAAAACAAAATATAAAAAGCATTACCAACATTTTTATATCCTACAATGGTATTTTTATATTCTTATTACTTGGGGCAAGTTATTTACTGGTTACAGGTTTTATAGGAATATTTAATGCCGAATCCGGTTTTGAAAATTCTAATATGAGCGAAGCTACTATCTATATTGGTCTTGGGGTAATTCTGTTTTTTGGTGTTTTTATCACTATAGCTGCCTTAAACTACAGCTTGGCATCTGCCTATATGATCCAATATGATAAAAAACAACAAATTATAAAAAACAGAAAAGAGGTATGGGCTATAGTAAAAAATAACTCTAGTAATATAATTGTATTTATCCTTTTATTAGTAGTTATATATATAGCGTATAGCATTGTAAACTTTATAGTAAGTATTATACCTATACTGGGGTTATTTGCCAGTATAATAATGAGTTTTGGTGTTTCTTCATGGTTTGGTGTTTCATTTATGGTTATGTTTCATGAAAACAAAAGCCCTACAGAAGCATTAGGCGAAGGCTGGGATCTGGTAAAAAATAATTTCTGGAAATGTGTAGGAACCAATTTTATTTTAGGAATGCTTATTGGCATACTTCTATTGCTTCTTTTAATGATACCAGGGGTTATTGTTGGGATTTATACATTTCATGTCGTGGATAGTGGTTTTAATGTTGGGGACTCTATAGTAGCAAAAATTATTTATACGCTTGGGCTTTGTATCTTGCTTATAGTTTCTGCCTATTCACAATCCTTATCCCAATTTGTGAATGGTATTTTGTATTTCTCTCTTCACGAAGAAAAATATAACACACATACCCGCGAAAAAATCAATCAAATTGGAGCAAGTGAATAAAAATATTTTCTACATATTTTGCTACTTGTCTATTGCTTTTTTAAGCTTGCCTATGGCTGCACAAAAAGACTCGTTAAACATAACTATCAAAATAGATAGCAGTAAGATTATACACCAAGGTTTTTCAGAAAACCTTAGCCAAAAATATAATGGTAAAGAATTTGAATATGATACTCTTGAGGGAGAAACACAAAATCTTTTAGCACGTGCAATCGATTGGCTTTTTGGTGGATTAAAAGATGTTTTTGGGATTGACATACCCCCGGAGCTTGCTAAATTAATAGAAAATATTATTTATATACTATTAATAATTGTAGCCATTTATTTTGTAATTCGAATACTTACCGGTAAAGATGCTGTCTCCTTTTTTAAGAACAAAAATAATCTGGTAGCCCCTATACAAATAACCGAAGAACATATAGAAAATATAGATCTCAATGAATTAATTACCAATGCGATTACCACAAAAAATTATCGTCTCGCAATACGATATATGTATTTAAAGGCACTACAAGATTTATCCATAAAAAATATTATTCAGTATCATTTTGAAAAAACAAATACCGATTATTATAAAGAAATAACAGACTCCTCGCTAAAAACTAATTTTAACAGAATATCCTACTTATATGACTATATCTGGTATGGTGAATTTGATTTAGACGAAGAAGGGTATCAAAATGCCAAAAAATCATTTGATCTGTTACACACAAAAATGAATAACCTTGGATAAAAAATCTAGAAACATACTTATTCTGTTTGGAGCTGCATTACTTGCTATCATTATAATTGAGGTAACCAGACCAAAACCTGTTAATTGGAAACCTAGTTATACCTCTGTAGATAAAATTCCGTTTGGCAGCTACATTCTTTATAAAGAGCTTACCGAAACTAATAAAGACAAAAATGTAACCTTAGTTTCTAAGAACCCTTATGAGTTCTTAAGCGATTCTACATACAATACCAATTCTGCATACCTGTTTATCAATACAAATCTTGATTTTGATAAACGATCTTACGAAAAATTAATAGCATTTGTAAGGCAAGGTAACTCTGTATTTCTGGCAGGAAGATATTTTGGAGAAGTGCTAAAAGATTCATTACGTATCGAAACCGATATTGATTATCAAATAACCGAAGAAGAAATTACACCCACATTTTTTTCGTCCTATCTACAACAAGACTCCTTACCTAAGTTTAAAAAAGGGGTTTACAAATCTGTTTTTAAGAGTTTTGATACTACTAAAACTAAAGTGCTTGGGTATCTAAAAAATGAAGAAGAAAAACTAAGTCAGATAAATTTTATAAAAATTACCGAAGGCAAAGGAGAGATCTATTTAAACACCATCCCCGAAGCTTTTTCTAATTATTATATGCTAAAAGATAATGGCAAATATGCTGCTAACACTCTATCCTTTTTACAAAACAATCCTACTTTGTATTGGGATGATTATCTAAAATCTGGTCGTAAAATTATAGATTCGCCTATGCGATTTGTATTAAACCAAGTCCCCCTGCGATGGGCATATTACCTTTTAATTACCGGATTATTGATTTTTATCCTTTTTAAAGGAAAAAGAGAGCAACGAATTATTCCTGTTGTAGAACCACTACAAAACACCTCTATCGAATTTGCTAAAACCATAGGGGATCTTTACTTTCAGCATAAAGATTATAGCGATATTATTTCTAAAAAGATCACATACTTTCTAGAAAAACTAAGAAGCCAATACTATCTAAACACCAACGAATTAGACGCAAAGTTCATCAATAAATTAGCAGTAAAAAGCGGTCATTCTGTTACCGACACCAAAGAATTGGTAGATCATATTCATGCTCTAAAAGGAAGAATTGCACATACCGAAGCTGATCTAATTGCACTAAATAAAAAAATAGAAAAATTTACACTATAGATATAGATTATGGAAGAAACAAATGAAAACCCTATAGAATTTAATACCAGAATAGATCTAAAAAATTTACAAGAAGCAGTACAGCAAATTAAAAATGAGTTAGGTAAAATTATTGTTGGGCAGCAGGATATGATCGAATTATTAATCTTATCGATACTAGCCGATGGCCATTCGCTTATTGAAGGTGTTCCAGGAGTAGCTAAGACAGTAACCGCAAAGCTACTTGCCAAAACAATGAATGTAGGTTTTAGCAGAATCCAGTTTACTCCGGATTTAATGCCTAGTGATATTTTAGGAACCTCTGTATTTAATATAAAAACCTCAGAATTTGAATTTAAAAAAGGTCCTATTTTTTCTAATATCATATTAATCGATGAAATTAACCGTGCGCCTGCAAAAACACAAGCCGCAATGTTTGAGGTTATGGCAGAACGCCAAATTACAATCGACGGTATTGAAAATAAAATGCAAGCACCATTTTTGGTATTTGCCACACAAAATCCAATCGAGCAAGAAGGCACGTATGCCTTACCAGAAGCACAATTAGACCGTTTTTTATTTAAAATAAATGTTGGATACCCATCTCTGGAAGAAGAAGTTAAAATTCTTGAAGGGCATCACCAAAGAAAAAATGTAGTTGCTACCGATGCAATTCAACCTGTTCTGGATGCTGCACAGATTGCAGAATATCAAGAAACTATTAAAAGTATTATTATCGAAGATAATCTGTTAAAATATATAGCATCGATTGTAAATAATACCCGTAACAATGGTAATTTATACCTTGGTGCTTCTCCCAGAGCCTCTATAGCAATAATGAACGCTTCTAAAGCACTTGCTGCAATTAACGGACGGGATTTTGTAACCCCAGACGATATTAAAAAAGTAACTCCTGCCGTGCTTAGACATCGTATTATATTAACTCCAGAACGAGAAATGGAAGGTTTTACTACAGAAAAAGCAGTATTACAAATTATAGAAACTATAGAAATCCCCAGATAGTGAGAACTTTTTTAAAAAGTATATATCTTAAAAAATTATTCTTTATCGCATTCTTTGGCATTGCGGTACTGTTTATTATTTCTTACTTTTTCGAGAATATATTTAGCATTGCCCGATTATTCTTTTTTATACTTATCATAGCATTGGTATTTGATATATTACTGCTATATAAAAATAAATTAGGAACCCAAGCCAACAGGGTTTTACCCGAAAAGTTATCTAACGGAGACTCAAACGATATTGAGATTACTATAACCAATCGATATCAGTTTAAAAGTACTATTACTATTATTGATGAGTTACCAGTACAGTTTCAACATAGAAGTTTTCATATAACATCCTCCTTAAAACCTTCTCAAGAAAGAAAATTTACATATACTGTTCGACCAACACAGCGAGGAGAATATCATTTTGGAAACCTTAATATTTTTACCTCCTCTCCTATTGGTTTTGTATCCAGAAAACAACAGTTTTCTACAGAAGCTATGGTACCTAACTACCCTTCGTTTCTACAACTTAAAAAATATGAATTTGTAGCTTTTACCAATAGATTAAAATTATACGGACTTAAGAAAATAAGAAAGATAGGAAATACTCTGGAGTTTGAACAAATTAAAGAATACGTATCTGGCGATGATATTCGTAACATTAACTGGAAAGCTACTGCAAAGAGGAACCATTTAATGGTGAATCAATATCAGGACGAAAAATCACAACCTATCTACTCTGTTATCGATACGGGTCGTGTTATGAAAATGCCTTTTAATGAATTAAGTTTACTGGATTATGCTATTAATGCTACACTTGTGATTTCTAATATTGCAATCAAAAAACAAGATAAAGCAGGTATGTTTACTTTTTCGCGCAAAGTAGAAAATACCGTGGTAGCACAACGACGAAAAAGCCAAATGAAATTGGTTCTGGAAACTTTATATAACATTACTACCGATTTTGCAGAATCTGACTTTGCCAGGCTATATATCGATATAAAAAGGAATATCACCCATCGTAGCCTGTTATTGCTATACACCAATTTTGAAACTTTAGATGCACTGCACAGACAACTACCCTATTTGCAAGCAATTGCCAAAACACATCTACTGGTAGTGATTTTCTTTGAGAATACTGAGTTAAAATCTATTTTGGGGATTCCTGCTAGCTCTACACAACAAATTTTTGAAAAAACCATTGCCGAAAAATTCGTTTATGAAAAGAAAATGATTGTTAACGAGCTAAACAAGCATGGTATACACTCTATCCTTACTGCTCCGGAAAACCTTACCATAAACACCTTAAACAAATATCTGGAAATTAAAGCAAGAGGGCTTCTATAATTTATCTTGACTAACTATAACGTATGATTTATTATTAAAACAAAACAATAATTACCTCAATGATTACGCTTTTATTTTTTCAGGACACTAATATATGTGTCTGTTAAATCTCTCTTTACTTCTCTTTTTAAAGTAAGCCCCGATATTACCTGATAATCTTTAAACTCTTTAAGATGGGCAAATTTTGGTCCTATAACAATGTAGCTTCCTTTTTTTAAGCTTTCCTGTATTTTATTTATTGTTAGTTCACTTGGAAATTTATATCCCAAAGTTTCAAAATTTGGTGAATCGTATTTGCACAAAAAATAATATGACGTAGATATTGAGTACAAATAAACTTTTTCGTTTTCTGGCAAAACAGATTTAAGAACTGGTATGTTTATGCTTTGTTCTTCATGTATTACTTTTTTATATTTATAATTATTATATAATTTAAAAAAGGATACTACTATAAAAAAAAGGCTAAATACTTGCAAAATCCTGTACTGGCTTTTGTGCCTCCGTTTATATAGCCTTACTACAACAATAATAGCATAAGGAGTTATCAATTGAAAATAATGATCGTAATAGGCAAAATATAATTGGCTTAATGAGCCTAATAGCAACAGTAATGAAAACCTGGTCTTTTTGGAAGGTATTTTCCCCTTTTTACGGATAAATACTAATGGGATCATGATGATAAAAGGAAACTTTAAAACAAATTGCCATAATCGTTCCATCAAACCTTTTAATGAATATCCAATTCCTGTGATATATTCGTCTCCCTTTAATGCAGATATGCCAAATAACCGACAGATAAAGTTTTGTGCAGTAAGTCCTTCAAAGGCTACAAAATATATTCCCAATAAAAACAAAGGGATCAAAAAACCAATACAAAGAAAAAGGGCACAAAAAAGGAAGTTTCTTCTGTTATTTGCTTCGTTATACAAAAAATATAAAAATGCAGGTAATATAAAAATACCATATTGTTTTGAAAAAAAGGCAAGAAACACAAATATCCCACTTAGTAAAAGCATCCATCTATTTGTTTTATATACAAGTAGTATGCTTAGAGCAATTAACTGAAATAATAGTACATAAGGTTCTAATAAAATATGGAACCCTTCTAAAGTAAAATTTGCGGTTATGAGTACTAGTGTAAAAAACAAACGCCTATTCTTCTTTACATCAAAATATGCCAATACTTTATAAAAGAAAAAACCAATCAAAGGGTATATGACATAAGCATATACAAATAACATACTTAACCCTGTATCTTTATTGAAATAAAAAGGTATAGAATATATATACATTACCAAAGGAGAGTAACTGCAATTAAGATCCTTAAAAAAAGACATCCCCCCGGCCAAATCATAGGCTATTTTTAAATAATAGCCAGAATCATCTCCAATGGATGGGTACTTAAAAGTTATAAATAAATATCCTAAAATTAATATAGAGAACATACTTATACAGGATAAGTAAAAAGTTGTGTTCTTTGAAGAAGAAAAAATCGTATTCGCCATTTATCTTTTTTTAGCAACAATAAACAAAGAACTCCCTAAAGGAATATTCCCAACATTTAATATATAATAATTTTCAATCCTTCCTAAAAGACTAAAAAAAGCATTTACATATTTTGGTATTTTTTGAACATCAGAGTTTGTTTGTTTATCTCCTAATATCTTGCGTAGTCCTTTTTGTAAAATAATAATAAAAAACAGGTGAGGCATTCTATAGGTAGCTTTTTCAACAGAAAAACCAGCTTTTTTTATCTGTGCCACAAAAGATTTTTTTAAAAATCTTCGTTTTGTAAACACTACTTCATCGTGTTCTCTTTTTAAAAGGTTGAAAGCTGGTAAATTGATAATTAACAACCCGTCTTTTTTTAGGTTTCTGTAAAATTTTTGTAAGACCTCATCTTCATTTTTGATTGCTTTATGGTACAAAACATCAATAGATGTTATTATATCGTAACCTTCATTTTTAGAATCCCCCCATGTATTCAAATTGTCCTGATATACTTTTTTAAGCCCTCTGCTTTTTGAATAATATACTGCATCTTCAGAGTAATCAATGCCAGAAACATCACCAAACTCTTGTAATAGCTCCATCATTCTTCCCGTTCCGCAGCCAGCATCAAAAATGGTAAGGTCTTTATTTTTTTTTCCGGATATAATTGAAATAATTAAACGGTGCAAAGTTTTATACCACCAAAATTCATTTTCATGCAGAAACATGTTTTTATATTCTTTCTTTTCCATTAATTAGGATTATTTTACAAATGATTTTCGAATAGAATACTGGGGCTTTTTATTTTGAGACATAAACATTCTTCCCAAATACTCCCCAACCATTCCTAAAGCCATTAATTGTATCCCAGAAAATAAAGACACCAAAATAATTATGGTAGTATATCCCATGGGCAAATTAGGGTTTAAAAATTTTTCGATAATTGCAAAAATACCATACCCAAAACCAAATAATGAAAAGAAAAAACCAATCCCCAAAGAAAAACGCAATGGTAAGATGGAAAAATTAGTAAACATATTCATCCAAAGAGAAACTAGTTTTTTTAAGGTATAATTTGATTTACCTTCTGCTCTTTTGCTATGTTCTACTCTAATTTTACCAATATTATTTGTTGTTCTTAAAATTAGCCCATCTATATATGGAAATGGTAAATTGTATTTGATAATCTCTTCTACCAAAAATTTATTTATAATTTTAAAACTGGATAAATATAATTTTTTAGGCTTTTTAAGTAATACATTAGCCACTATATCATTAAACTTGCTCCCTAAGTTTCTAAAATACGAATGTTCTTTTTTATCATAAAAAGTATACACAACATCATTATTGGTTTCAATTGCATATTCAATTAATTTTATAACCTCAGATACGGGGTTTTGAAAATCATCGTCCATGATTACAGTATAATCTCCTGTAACTTGATTAAGTCCCGCCATAACAGCATTATGTTCTCCTACATTTTTGGAAAGGCTGAAAAACTTTACAATCTCTTTATATTTTTCAAAAACTGCAATGCAAATTTCTTCAGAGTTATCTGGTGAACAATCATTTACTAATACAATTTCCAACTTATATTTTATCTGTAATGTGTCTATAAGAAGGGATACCAGATTTGCAATAGATTTTGCTCCGTTATAAACAGGTATTACAATGGATACTAAATTTTTATCTGCCATAATTATTTATTACCGTAACAATTTTATGCAATTTTTCTTCTGATAATTCCGGATAAATAGGCAAACTCAGGATTTTGCTTGTAAAATCCTCTGCATATTTTAATTTCTCTTCTTTTTGATCCAAAAAAGCTTTTTGTTTATGGATTGGTATTGGATAATGTATCCATACTTCAATTTCATTAGAGTTCAAATAACCGATCAACTTATCTCTGTCTGGTACTTTAATCACAAATAAATGATTGGCAGAACTCCCATAATTGTGTTCTTCCAAAAATTCGACTCCTTTAATGTATTTTTTATAATAAGCAGCAATATTTGCCCTTTTATCATTCCATTCATCCAAAAAAGAGAGTTTTACCCTTAAAACGGCAGCCTGGATTTCGTCTAGGCGGCTATTAATCCCGTTGTATTCATGATGATACCTCTTTGTTTGCCCATAATTTCTTAATGACAATAATTTTTTATAGATTATTTCATCATTGGTTATAACCGCACCTGCATCCCCGTATGCCCCCAAATTTTTTGTTGGGTAAAAAGAAAAAGCCCCGCAACTTCCTATTGTCCCGCATTTTTTATTTTTATAAGTAGCCCCCACAGCCTGGGCACAATCTTCTATAACAATCAGGTTATGATCTTTAGCAATTTTTATAATGGGATCCATATCGCAACTTTGCCCATATAAATGTACTGGAATAATTGCTTTTGTTTTTGCATTGATTTTTTCTGTAACCTTGGTATAATCTATCAATCCATCTTTTTCAAAAACATCTACAACAACTGGTTTTGCACCAGATTGTATAATTCCTGTAATTGTAGGAAAAGCGGTAACACTTGTAGTAATTACTTCATCCTCTGCCCCTATTTCGTTTGCCATTAAACAAAGGGTCAGGGCTTCTGTACCAGATGCTACTCCTACACAAAAATTTGCATTTAAGTAGTGTGCAAATTCTCGTTCAAAATTTGCAACTTCTTCTCCCAAAACATACCAACCACTATTCATTACTTTAGAAATTGCCTCGTCTATAAGCGGTTTCATGTTTTGATAATGTTTCTTGAAATCATTAAAAGGGATCATCATCTAAATATAATCGTTTAAGTTATTTTCATAATATTTTAAAGTTCTTTCAATACCTTCTTCAAATGTAATTTTTGGAGACCATCCCAAATCTTTTTTTATCTTATTATAATCCCCGTAAAAATCACCTATATCAATATTTTTTCTATCCTCAGGAAAAGGGATATTTTTATAAGCTCCTTTTTTATAGGCTTCTACCATAAGAGCTGCGGTAGTATTTAAAGAAATCGGAGCTTCGTTTCCTAGATTATAAATTTTTCCGCTTGTTTTATCCGATAAAGCTACCAGAAGAAAAGCATCTACAACATCATCTACATAATTATAGTCCCTGATCTGTTTACCGTCACCAAAAATCAAAAAGGGTTTATCTTCTAAAAGATTTCGAATCCATATCCCCAAAAAAGTCTGTCGTGCATCTTTAATTCTCAATCTTGGCCCATAAGTATTTGTTAACCGAAGGACGCTCGAATTAATTCCGTATACATTATTATAAAGTATATGATAACTTTCTCCGGACATTTTATTAATTCCGTTTATATCTACCGGAATTATAGGATGGTTTTCATCTACAGGTAAATATTGAGGTTTGCCATATAACTGTCTGGTACTTGCAAATACAATCTTTATATTCGGATTATGTTTCCTGCAAGCTTCTAAAATAGATAATTGTGCTTTTGTATTTATTTCAAGATCCTGAAAAGGATTGGTCATAGAATCTATATGGCTGGTTTGCCCCGCCAGATTAAAAAGATAATCCTGATCTTTAATCAACCATTTTATTGAAAATTCGTCCCTAACATCTGAGAAATTAACAGCAACCTTATCTTTAATTGATTCGATATTTTTCAAATTCCCGCCATATTCGGGAATCAGACTATCGATAATTGTAATTTTTGCCCCTAGCTCAACTAGTTTTATGGATAAATTAGAACCTATAAAACCAAGTCCGCCAGTTATCAAAACCTTCTTATTTTTAAAACCCATTATTTATTTAAAAGTTTCTTCTTTATATATAAAATATCCATCTCTTTTTTTGGCATGTTGTATGCACAACATTTAATATATGTATTACCCTATCCCAAAAGTGTTAAATTTATTACACCCTGCATTTTTTTTATTCATAAGTCAATTACCCCGAGGCAAACCCCAGAAAATTAAACTCCACAATGCGAATCAAAATTATCTAAAATTGCTTAATGTTGTTTTTACTATTTAAAAAAAATCAATCCAACATTAAGCTCAAACTGGTTATATTATTGCATTACCTGATTGCATAAATATTTTAAACACTTTTGTTTTCAATCAACACTCGATAAGCTCAAAAAGTATGCCCTCTAAAAAGGATATTTTATTTTTGAGGCAAGCTCAGAATAATGAACCCTTTAATGTGGGATTCAAAAAAAAACACAAATCACTTCTATGACGAACAAAAACAGAAAAACACGTAACCGGTTTTATAAAAAATTGATCCTGTAAAAAAAAACAGAAATGTTCTTGATTTCTAATAAGGTTTCAATTGATATACCTAATTTCATAAAAACCTTATTATCTGCATAAAAGCAGTTTGATCACGAATCAATTTTTCTGAATTAAAAATCTTTACTTATAATATCATGTCATTAAAATCAAATAAAAAATTTCTTTTACTACTAAACAGATTTTTTTAAAAATTATTCAACTTGTATTATATATCAAAAAATCTTATTCATAAAAGAAGTACCGGATGTACAGGATAAATCTTTAAAAATATCGTGTATAACTATAATCATGGTTTTCTTATTATCTTTTTTATATATTTTTCGGAAACCACATCCTGATCGTGTTAATAAAAATTACTTAATATTAGTACTATCGTTAAAAAAATCTTCATTCATTTATTTTAACAACCAAACCAAGATGGTATATCCAAATAAATCAACAACCTTAAAACATGACCATAAATTATGTTTCCAAAAAATATATTTCATTTTCGAGGCTAGCCCCGGTAAATTAAACCCTTAATAAGGGATTAAAGCATTGATCTTTTGCCATCACAAATCTACATTGAAGTAAAAACAGACGAAATACCATTTGGTTAAGAAAAGTTTATTATTGAGTAAATTTCATGTTAAAAATTGTTTCTCCAAAATAACCGAAATGCTTTTTTCTGTTTAATAAAGAGTCCTGTAAAACCTTAAATCTTTTCAAGAAGCCCAAGAGATAGATATTTTTAACCCGAATTATCAATGTCGTTAAGTTAAGATTTTTTATAGTATTATGCCTGAGGTCGAAAACCATTAAAATCAACATTTTTAATACATTTTGACGAGCTTTTGGGAATAAAACGCTTAATGAGGAAAAAATATAATTGGTATAAAAAACAGACGTACATTTCGTCCTTAAAAAACAACAACCCGGTTATTATTATTCGTATACCTATAAAACTTTACAGATCTTTGAATCATCAAAAACAAATAACCAAAATTTTTATCTTATGAAAACCCTGGTTTCTTTAGCCACACTTTTAATACTCTCTATTTTCATACAAACACAAGAAAGAAAAGAGGAAATCACGACCAATGTAACTTTTCTAAATATAACAAGTTCTGCTAGTGAAATTATTTTTGGGTTGTACAACGAAAATACTGTAATAAAAACAGATTATTATAAAAAGTAAAACTACAAAATACTATTTATCAATGGTCCCGAAAGACACTTGTGTTATCTCTTGTTTTATAGCAAAACCCAAATAACCAAAATGATTTTTGGACTATAACATAGTATAAATTTAAGCTATAGCCAACCAATCCCGGATAACCCTTAATTTTAAGTAGGCGTCTTAAAGGTATCTATATCTAAACAAGGGTATAACGGTTTTTATACGCATTGAGCAACAAACAAAATTGCTTCTTAATATTTTATACCAAAAAAAGCAGCTCTGGAGTTGAATTGGCACTACCATATACTATTGCATTTTGTTTAAAAAGGTTACCTATCTCTATAGCCTGTTCTTTATTAATGTTGTAGACAAAAAAACTTTTTTCAGAACTCCAACTATCATCTTCAGGAACCCCTTCGGCATCAAAAAAAAGAAAGTTCTTTATTTCTATTATTTTCTTTAATTTTTTATTGTTATCCTCATTATCGTTTAAGGAACAAAGTTCAGAGTATGGATTGTATGCTGTTATAATAGCCCATTTTGTAATTTTTTTGATCGAACAAAAATCCATAAACTCTTCATTAAACTCAGAAATATGTAAACTATATTCTTTGTTTTTAGTATAAACTATATATGTCGTTTGTAAATATGCTTCTTCGAGATGCTTTTCTATACCCATGTGTATGTATTAAATTTAAAAAGGGGTTCCAGTGTTTTAATAAAGTACCATATACAATATTGTTTTGTTCTAATAATCTAATACCACTAACTGCTTCTGGTAACAGAATCATTTTTTGTTTTGCAAATGGTCTTTCAACTGGGTGCAACCACCCTTCTTCATTTTTATTATATAATTCTGAATTGCTTTTTCGCATGTGCGGACCATAATTTACCCAACAATTTTGCCCTCTGGTTTCTGTAGTTATTGCTGCTCTGGCCAAAGGGGTAAACATCTGACTGTGCGTTATCCATGCATAGTCTTCTCCGATTGGTCCAAAGCTATATCCATAAGCTGCATGCCCAAAAATATCGTGGATAATTCTAAATACATCATTAATCAATAATTCATAACCATTGATTACGATTCCTGTTTTGTTAAGCATAATGTTATCTTTTTCATCACATTCTTCCTCTCCAAAACCACATTCGGTTTTAAAAAAATACATGTGATAGTTATGCAAATCATTAAGCATTTCAAAGCTATTTTTATAAGGCTCTCCTTCTCCTTCATAAGGTTCAAAGTATATTTTCATATCACTATTTTGCAGAAACTCAAATTGCCATATAACTTCCTTTGCCAACTGTTCGTATGCTGCTCTTACAAAAATATCATTTGGTTTGGCGTTTATAGATTCATATAAATCTGCAATCATCATTCCTACAACTTCATTCATTTTATGAGTATATTGAAATCCGTAATGCGGAATTTTAAATTCGTTTTTATACTCTGCTTCTATTGCTGTAAAGATTGGACATTTTCCTCCCTTCAGTGTTTTTAAATAGCAATATTTTACTATTTTTTTTAATTTTTTCATTACTATTTTAATTTTTCGTTAAAAATATGTTCCCATTCAGTAACTATTTCTTCTGACAAAAATTCGGGAAACGGATGTAACCCATTTTGTAGATTTGCATATAATAAAAGATCTATCCCCATGTTATGAGCATAAAATACAGGGTCTAAATATCGAATTAGAGTTGGATGGTCGATAAAGAAGTTAATTGGTTTTTTATCACACATAACATCTTTATTTTCAAAACCATCCCCAAATTCATCCTCACCTCCCATATTTGCCAAATAACATGAAGCAAAAGCTTTTGGGTCATAGCTTTTGGAAACTACATTTTTTATCCCTGTAGCTGTAACAACTGCAAATGTTTCTGATGCCAGCTTTTCTATATATTCTTTATTATTAGCAGATACAGGAGTAAGTCCTTCTTCTAATGCTTTTTTTAGATTATCTTCTAATATGTCTATAACGACAATATCCTTGGTGTATTTTTTTAAATAATGTACTATCCCTTTTCCTACTTTTCCATATCCAAAAACCATAAACTTTTTATCCTTTATATTTTCATTAGATAATTCTATAAAAGCTCTTACAAACGCTTCACCTGTTCCCAATACAGCTTCTAAGTTTTTGATCTTACTTTGATCTACAGAAATAACAGGGTAATTGGTTTTTGCTTCTCTATATTTATTTGTGCCTGTACCTGTAATTTCTACTGTTCCTATTTTAGGGGTGGCCAGTCCTAAAAGTTCCCCTGCGCAATCCATACAAATATCATAAGAGAGGTTTTGTGGTATAACTTTTTCTACCCAATTCCCTCCGGATATTATAAACTGATTAAGCAAATCAGGATCTACTTGCATAAAACTTGGAGAAGTTATTGTTAACTCTGCTCCTCCTGCATATAAAATTTCCAGTTTCAGAACAGTTTCTTTGGTAAATGGTATATTATGAAGGATTTTGACACCTTTATAAGGTTGTGTTGCCCTAACTCTTTCTAGTTGTTTTTTCAAAAAAGGTAGCTGAGTTATATCGTACTCCTTTTTTATACTATTAATGAAATCAAATATTTTTATCATATATAATGTGGGGTTATATTAAAAGATATTTTTTGTTTACTACTATAACCATTAAAACAAAATCCAACCGATAGTGTTATTCTGGCCTTTGAGGAAATTTTCAAGTAAAGACAAATGGAATTATAAACATAATATCATTTGAATTTGTCGAAAACATAATATGATGACAGGGTTATTATAGATTAAAATCGTAATGACTTTAAAAGTTTTAATCCACTTATATCCTGTTTTTAAAAAGCAGAGGTGATTAGTCTTGAAGTAACTAAGTTTTAATTTTTATCATAGTATAGTATATTTATTGTTGGTTTTGCAATGCTAATGTATCAATAATACATACTATCTGTTTTTTTGTGTGATTCTTATAATTTATCTTCTTATAAAAAAAATTTATGTAGTTTTTTTTAAGCCACTTGAACAATTAATATTAATGTGAAGAAATTTTACAATAGATAAAACAAATTTTTAATAATTATTTAATAAATAACATCAATACCTTTTATACTTTTGTTCTCCAATAATATGAACTATGACTATTACTCAATTAAAATATGTTTTAGCAGTAGCAGAGCATCAAAATTTTACTAAAGCTGCAGAAAAAACTTTTGTTACGCAACCTACCTTAAGTATGCAAATTCAAAAACTAGAGGAAGAACTGGATATTCTCATTTTTGATCGTAGTAAAAAGCCAATTGAACTAACTGAAATTGGCAATAAACTTGTGCAACAAGCGCGAAATATTGTAAATGAAAGTGAGCGTATCCAGGACATTGTGGATCAACAAAAAGGGTTTATAGGTGGAGAGTTCAAATTGGGGGTAATCCCTACGGTAATGCCAACATTACTGCCTATGTTTTTAAATAATTTCATAAAAAAATACCCAAAAGTAAAATTAAAAATTGAAGAGTTAAATACCGAAGTAATTATAGAACGATTAAAGGATGGTCATCTGGATGCTGCAATTGCAGCTACTCCACTAGAAAACGAGTTTATAAAAGAAAGGGTTTTATATTACGAACCTTTTGTGGGGTATATTCCTTATAATCACAGACTTAATAAAAACAAAAAAATTGATGCCTCAGATCTGGATATCGATGACATGCTACTACTTGAAGACGGTCATTGCTTTAAAGATGGGGTAATAAATTTGTGTAAAACAAAAAAAAGTTATGAAGACGATCATTTTCAATTAGAGAGTGGAAGTTTTGAAACCCTTATAAAATTAGCAAACGAAGGGTTGGGTATGACACTTCTACCATATTTACACACTTTGGATATAAAAGAGAGCGAGAAAAATAACCTGCACTATTTTAATGATCCATCCCCTGCAAGAGAAGTTAGCCTTATTTTTAATAAAAGTGAGCTAAAAATGCAGATTATAGAAGCTTTGCATTCTACTATAGCCGGAGTTGTAAAAGGGGCTATTACTTTTCAAAATGTGCAAATTATAAGCCCTTTAGCAAAAATAAAAAGCGACTAAATAGCCGCTTTTTATTTTATGTTTTTAGATAGATTAAACAAGATTCTAATTCTGGTTGTTTTACTGTTAGAGATTTAATCCAGATTTTCAATTCTTCAATTTCGTGTGGAAGCAGTCTGTTTAGTGCTTTTAGAACTTCCTTTGTAAAAAGATTAACATCAAAACTCACTTTATTTAGTACAGTTTTAGTGTAATCAAACATTGCTCTAGCCATAAATTAACAGGGGTTAAAAAACATTATGTTTAAATAAAAAATGTAGGAATAATCCTATAGTTTTTAAAATTACTATAGCTAATATATGCAAATAAAACCATTAGATAGTATTTTAGCGATTATTTAACATTGTTAAAAATTGTTGTCGCCATCCAAAAGATCTCCTATACCTCCCAGAATACTTCCTTCTCCTTTACTTTTACCTCCTGATCTTGGAGCTAAAGCCAAAACCCTGTTAGCTAACCTGCTAAAGGGCAAGGATTGAATATATACTACTCCCGGGCCTGTTAAGGTTGCAAAAAACAAACCTTCTCCTCCAAAAATAGTATTTTTTATACCTCCTACAAACTCAATATCATAATTTACACCTTGAGAAAAACCAATAATACAACCTGTATCAACTTTTAATTTCTCGCCTGGTTGTAGTTCTTTTCTACAGGTAGTACCCCCGGCATGAACAAAGGCCATACCATCCCCTTCTAGCTTTTGCATAATAAACCCTTCTCCTCCAAATAACCCTCTGCCCAACTTTCTGGAAAACTCTATTCCGATGGACACCCCTTTGGCTGCACATAAAAATGCATCTTTTTGACAAATAAATTTCTCTCCATAATTAGTTAAATCTATAGGAATAATTTTACCCGGATAAGGAGAAGCAAAACTTACTTTCTTTTTACCGTTTACTTGATTATAAAAAGCTGTCATAAACAAACTCTCTCCTGTTAATAATCGTTTACCCGCTCCAAAGATTTTGCCCATGACCCCTTTATTCTTATCTGAGCCATCTCCAAAAATTGTGTCCATTTTTATACCATCTTCCATCATCATAAAACTTCCCGCCTCTGCAATTACTCCTTCTTGCGGATCCAGTTCTATTTCTACATATTGCATTTCTTCTCCTATTATCTCATAGTCAATTTCGTGTGCTGTCATTTTTTTAATGTTTAAAATTATTTACCTGTATCATTTATGATAGGGTAATGAATAGTCTATTAATAAGTAAACACTTTTAACAAAGTGTTACATATTGGGTGTTTATTTTTAATTAACAACCCCGGGGACAAACTCGTGGATATGTTTACAAAAGCATATATTGCTTTTAAGCAAGTATCTGATAATAAATATCTTTGACAAGAGATCAAACAAAAAATTATTTCTTATTCTTTATTTTAACTGCCCACTCAAAATTAAATGTAGAAACTTCTATACCTTCTTTATTAGTTCCTACCGCTTTCATCCATATTGTTTGCCCTTCTCCTGTTTCAATTGCTTTTTTAATTGCATTTTCTACCAAATTACCATCATTACAAACAAAAGTGATCCTGCCAGTAGCTTTTTTGGTAAAAGTCGCATTATTATTTGCTACCAACATAGAAATATTTTTTCCACTGTTTTTTATATATCCAGTCACTAATGCTCCTGTAGTCAATTCGGCAGCCATTCCTTGTACCGCCCAAAACATAGAATTAAAAGGGTTTTGATTTATCCATCGGTGTTTTACACCAACAGTACAACTGGTGCTGTTTATATTTTTTACCCGTACCCCGCATAACCATGCAGAAGGTAGTTTAAATAGTAAAAATGCATTCAATTTTCCTGGAGTAATATTCATCGGTTCTATTTTTAATTCTCACAATATAGGTAAAAGAAATTGCCAATAAAACAATTCTAAATCTTAAAAATATGTTAAATTATGGTACTATGTTTTGCATAATACCTTTTTTTAGATATATATTTGCATAAGAAACTATTATATACTTTTAAAAATGTCAATCAAAAATCAAAAAAATATCGCAACATTCATGCACTTAGGAGCTTTTTCAAAATACTTTATTCCTTTTGGCAATTATATTGTTCCCATACTTTTATGGTCTTCTAATAAAGATAAATCCAATTTTATAGACGATCATGGTAAAGAAGCTATTAATTTTCAATTAAGTATTTTATTATATACTGTTATTTTAGGAATATTTTCGTTTCCATTTTTTATTTTCAATGTACTTGGAGATGCCAGTGTTTCTGATTTATTTCATTTTAATGACATCTCTATTAATTTTTCTGACGCAGGAGGTTTTAGAACTCTTATAGGAGCCTCATTTATTGGTATCATAGCACTAATTGGATTTTTTCTTGAAATAATTTTTGTGATTTCGGCAGCTTTAAAAGCTAATAAGGGAGAAAACTATAAATATCCATTAACTATACGATTTATAAAGTAGCCTAATAATAAAAAGAGGGGGACTATATTAAAATATAACCTTATCAATTATGTTTTTTTAGATATAAAACCTATAAAAACTCTTTAACCTATATTTTAAAACAACCATCAAACATCAATCAAAAAATGAACAGTTTAACAATTAAAAATTAGTTTTATGAAGATAGAAAACACAAAAGCGCAAATGCGCAAAGGTGTTCTAGAATATTGCATACTTTCTATCCTAAAGGACGATGATGCTTATGTAGCTGAAATTTTGGAAACCCTTAAAGATGCCAAAATGCTTGTGGTAGAAGGTACTATATATCCTTTATTGACCAGATTAAAGAATGCTGGATTACTTAACTATCGTTGGGAAGAATCTACATCTGGACCACCACGTAAATATTATGGACTTACAGAAACAGGAAAACTGTTTCTTAAAGAATTAAACACCACTTGGGACGAATTACAGGATGCTGTAAACCTGGTAACCAAACAAAAAAAGAAGTAAAATGAACAAGACAGTTAATATAAATTTGGCAGGCATATTTTTTCACATCGACGAAAACGCTTATCTAAAACTGCAACGTTATCTAAGTGCTATAAAACGTTCCTTTACCGACTCACAAGGCAGAGACGAAATCATAGCAGATATCGAAGCCCGTATTGCAGAGTTGTTTAGTGAAAAAATAAAAGACGAACGACAGGTTATTGGTACCAAAGAGGTAGAAGAAATTATCGATATAATGGGACAACCTGAAGATTACAGATTAGATGAAGAAATCTTTGAAGATGAACCTAAAACATCTTACCATACCCCAAAAACATCCAGACAATTGTTTAGGGATACCACAAACTCTTATATAGGTGGGGTAAGCTCCGGATTAGGGCACTATTTAGGAATAGAAGTAATTTGGGTTAGACTGGCATGGGTGTTATTCACCATTTTTTCTAGTGGTGCATTTGTACTTATCTATATTGCCTTTTGGATTTTTGCTCCCGAAGCAAAAACAACAGCCGATTTTTTGGCAATGAAAGGTGAAGCTGTTAATATTAGCAATATAGAAAAAAAAATTAAAGAAGGTTTTGAAGGTGTAGCTGATACTGTAAAAAATGTAGACTATCAAAAATATAGCAATAAAGTAAAAAGCAGTTCCACTACTTTTTTTGAAGCTCTGGGAGATGTGTTACTATTTTTGTTAAAGATTTTTATGAAATTTACAGGAGTGCTTCTTATTATAATAGCAGGAGTTACTTTAATTAGTCTGTTTATTGGTCTGTTTACCCTGGGGACATTTGGTTTTATGGACATGCCATGGGTAGAATACTTTGAAGTAAGCAGCCATCCCGATGTACCTTTATGGTTAATATCCTTACTGTCCTTTTTTGTTGTTGGAATACCGTTTTTCTTTTTATTTATTGTAGGATTAAAAATTTTAATAAAAAATCTAAGATCTATAGGAACCCCTGCTAAATTAGGCTTGTTAGGAATTTGGATTCTCTCGATAATAGGATTGGCAATCGTTGGTTTCAGGCAAGCAACTCTCGAAGCTTACGATGCCGAAGTAATTACCGAGAAAAAAATGCTTCCAATTTCTAAAAAAGATACTCTAACCATAAAAATGACAGGAAACAATAGATATGTTAAATATTTGCAACACAAAAATGATTATAAAATTAAGAGAGATCCTCAAGGAAACAAAGTATTAGTATTTCAGGATATTGAAATATTTTTAAAACCATCCAAAAGGGATTCATTGGTAGGCATTAGTATAGAAAAGAAAGCTGAAGGAAGATCATACGAAGAAGCTTCTAAAAGAGCCGAAAACCTTAAATATAACTATGAGGTGGACAATAATACCCTCTTACTTGATAGTTACGCCATAACCGATTTTGTAAATAAATACAGAGGTCAAGAAGTAAAAATTACACTAACATTACCAGAAGGGATAACCATATTTGCAGATGATAACACCTCTAAATTCAATAACTCCTGGAAATTTGATGATTATATAACTATAGATGGTAAAGAAGGTGAATACACAAAATTAATACAAGGAAAACTGGAATGTAATACCTGTTCTGATGATGAAAATGAATGGGAATATCACGAATCTGAAGATAATGAAGGTGGAGTAAATATTAATATAAATTCTGACGGGGAAGATTTTAAACTAAAAATCGATGAAAACGGTGTTGAACTTAATAACGAACCCGTAAAATTAAAAATAGACGAGAACGGAATAAAAATAAAAACCGAAAATTAAATCCATCAAAAAACTCTTCTCTCCTTTTATATCTTACAAAAAAAAGGAGAGAAGAAAACAACAGTTCAATCATAAAAACAAACAATCATGACCACACTAGCCAAAATTTTAGTAACCTTATTCTTAACCTTATTATGCTGCTCTTGCAATCTTGTTTTTAATGGAATTAAAGGCCAGGGAGAAGTAATCAAAAAAGAAAGAACCATTAGTCAAAAATTTGATGCTGTAAAAGCTAGTAAAGGCATAGATGTAATCCTTGTAAACAGCTCTGATAAAAAGATAATTGTAAATGCCAACAAAAATCTGCACGATCACATACAAGTATATGTAGAAGGTACAACCCTATACGTTACATCTGATGACAATATATTTTCTGCAGACGAAAAAAGTGTATTTGTATCTTACGATAAACTTCAAAAAGTGTCTGTAAATAGTGGTGCCAGTATATCTTCTAACGAGGCTATAGTGCAAAAAAACCTAGACTTAAGTGCTACCAGTGGTGCAGATGTTAGATTAGATATAAAAGCCGAAACAGTAACTTCTTCTGTTACCAGTGGAGCAATGATAAAAATAAAAGGAAAAGTAAACAAACATAATGCAAATGCTACCAGTGGCGCAGATATTCGTGCAGAAGAACTGTTAAGTCTTGTTTCTGAAGCAAAAGCTACTAGTGGCGCCTCGATACGAATCTATGCAAAAAACGAATTTACAGGTAAAGCTACCAGCGGCGCAGATATCGTATATTATGGTGACCCAGAAAAAGTGTCTGAAGCTGATAATTCTGGCGGAAATGTGAGAAGACATTAAAAATTTTAAAATTCATCAATCAAAAATAGCTGCTTGATAAACAAAACTAACCAACCTTTTGTTTATCGGGCAGTTTTATTTAAAAGAAACCATATACCCCTTTACACCTATGAAAAAATTAAGCAATGGTGAGTATTTTGGAAGTCATAAACAAAAAACACAATACAACGGTTTTATAACCACAGATACAGAATATACCCATAAAAAAGTAGATTGGCATTACCATGAAAATCCATATTTCACTTATCTCCTGGAAGGTAAATTATATGAAGAAAACAAAAAAGAAAGCCAGTATTTAACTCCAGGGAGTCTAGTATTTCATAATTGGCAGGATGCACATTACAATATTAAACCCCCGGAATATACCAGAGGGTTTCATATAGAATTAAATAAAAAATGGTTTGATAAATACGATATAAACTCCTTACATTTTGAAGGAAGCATCAACTTACAAAGCCCGATTATCAAAGAAATCATGAATAAAATTTTCTTCGAAACAAAAATAAACGATCCCGACAGTCAATTAAGTATAGATGCGTTACTACTGGATGTTTTTAATAGAATCGACCAAGTAGAAAACACAAAACAATCCAAGAACCCAACATGGGTAAAAAAACTAACAGAGATTCTAAAAAAAGAACCCGAGCTATGTTCTTCTCTATCCAATATAAGTAAAATCCTGAATATTCATCCTATGCATTTATCAAGAGAGTTCCCTAAATACTTTCATACCACTTTGGGAGATTATATAAGAAAAGTAAAAGTTAATAACGCTATTTTATTAATGACAGATAAAAACCTATCTATGACAGAGATCGGTTATGCCTGTGGTTTTTACGATCAAAGTCATTTTATAGCCAGCTTTAAAAGAATGTATAATTGCACTCCTTCAAAATTTAAAAAACAAATATCTAATGTTAATTCTATACAATTTTAAGAAAAACAAAGAGTGCATCTTTACCTTAAAATTATATATATGAAACTACAAAAAACATACATCCTTCTATTATCTATTTGTTTTATCAATTCGTGTATAGCAGCACACAAAAGTATACTTCAAGAAATTGAAAACAATACAATTGGCGAAATTACTTTTGTAAAAAATGTTCTCCCACCAAAAGATTATTCCAAAAAAGATATTTTGTCCTCTTTTGATCTAAAAGATTGCAAAGACCTTAATATTCGCTTTTTTTTAGATAAACCTTTATTACATTATTTTCAAAAACTAGACACTAACTTATCTACAGAAGAGCTTTTAGCAAAAGGTAATTTTCAGTTCTCATTTTATGTAGATAATACTCTTATATATAAAGAAAATTTAAACAAAGGAGCAGGAACTACTGCTGAAAAAAGTACCGCTACTGTATTTAGAAAACCTTTTATAAGTTCTGCCAACGAAGACTCCTGGGGTAGATTTTTATGGATGCGATTTATGAAAAGAGGTGGTGGAGAAGAGTCTTTAACCGAAGGTAGTCATTCTCTGAAAATTGAGATCCGTCCATATCTAGAAACAAAAGATATCATAACAGGAAACATAATTGCAAAAGGAGAAATAACGGTAAATGTGATAAAACCAAAAGTAACCGAAGAGCAAATAAAAGTACAATCTATAGCACCAGATAGCGGATGGGATATTTCTGAAGACAAGTACGATACACAAAAAATAAAAGAGTTGAACAAAAAAATATTACAAGAAGATTTTAAAGATATTACCAGTATTGTTGTAATCAAAAATCATAAATTGTTGTTGGAAGAATATTTTAACGGAGCAGATAGAACAACGCTACATGATACCAGATCTGTGGGCAAATCTTTTGCTTCGACACTACTTGGGATCGCCATAGAAGACAAATATATTAAAGACGAAAATCAAACATTACATACCTTCTACACCCTTAAAAGCTTCAAAAATTATAGCCCAGAAAAGGAAACTGTAACTATAAAAGATTTGTTGATGATGCGTTCGGGAATAGATGGTGACGATAGTAATCCTGATTCTCCCGGAAATGAAGAAAACATGTACCCTACTCCCAATTGGTTACAATTTGCATTAGACCAGCCTATGTACAAGGAAAGTACAAATGATAAAAAATGGTCCTATTATACCGCCGGCACAATAATCTTAGGAGATATTTTAAACAAAAAAGTTCCTGATGGACTCGAAAAATATGCGCATAAAAAATTGTTTGCACCTTTAGGGATTCAAAATTATCAATGGGAATACACTCCTCAAAAAATAGCTAATACTGCAGGTGGTTTACGAATGTCTTCCTTAGACTATGCCAAATACGGGCAGCTATATAAAAATAACGGGGTATGGAATAAAAATAAAATACTTACTAAAGAATGGACACAAACCAGTCTTGCCCCACAAATAGAATTACCGCATACAAAAGATGAATTTTACGGGTATTTATTTTGGAATAAAAAATATACCATAAACAATATCTCTTATGAAGTTTCGTATTGTAGTGGAAACGGCGGAAACAAAATTTTTATTTTCAAAGACCTTCCTTTAGTTATCGTTATTACTGCAATAGCATATAATAAACCTAATGAGGTAGAAAAAATAATGAAAGAATATCTTTTACCCGCTATTATTGATTAGATTGGGCTAAGTTCTAGAAACCTTCAAGGTTTTACACAAACCTTGAAGGTTTGACAGGCTGGCCCTTGCGGTCATGCCCAAACAACCCTAAAAAAAGGAAGTTTGTTGTACTCTCATGCAATTTAATATCTATCCTTGTCACGTAAACTTTATATATAAGTCTGTTTATATTTGCAGTAAGTTTTAAGTAAAACTATACTTAAACGTAAAAAATTCTGTTTTATAATAATAAATGTCGCACAAATATGAGAACATTACTGGGATTACTTTTTACACTTCTGATATTAGGAAATGTATACGGACAAAAAGAAAAGATTAAAGGCAATAAAATAGTAAGTACAGAACGTATAGACTTAGAGAGTTTTCATACTATCGAAATTCATGAAGGTTTTGAAGTAACATTAGATGAAAGTAATGACAATCAAGTTAAAATTGAAGCAGACAGCAATCTACAAGAGGTAATACAAGTAGAAGTTATCGATAGTGTATTAACTATTACATCTACTAAGGATATGCGACGGGCAAAAGCCTTGAATATTGATATTTATTACGCTTCCAAACTAAAAAAAATAGAATTATATGACAAGGTAAATATAAAGTCATTATCCCCTATAAACACTTCAGAACTTATAATTAATGCAAATAATAATACCGAAGTTTTTTTAACTGTAGATGCAGATAAAATTAGCTGCATTGCTAATGGTAAATCTGCTATAGGATTACACGCAACTGCAAACGAAGCAATTTATCAAATTAATGAAAATGCAGAGCTAAAAGGAATAATCACTGCAGATACGCTTAAAGTAGACTTATATCAAAAAGCCTCTGCAAAATTAGAAGGAGAAGTAAAATCAATGGTAGTAAGAACAGATAGTGATACTGATTTTTATGGCGAAAAATTAAATGCTGCTACTACGTCTTTACTAGCAGAAGGAGATAGTGATTGCTATATCCTTACCAATAAAGAAATTAATATAGAGGCAAAAGATAAAACCGAAATATACTTACTTGGCGAACCTCAAATACATATAAAAAGCTTTACTAATGAAGCTATTTTATATAAAAAAGATATAGACTACTCTCCCAGTCGGTTTAAATTAAACTAAAAAAATCCTGCTAAACAAGCAGGATTTTTTTTAACAGATATTTTTCTTAAGCCGAAACTTCTTCTCCTGTTTCTACAGTTGCCAGATATCGTTCTGCATCCAGAGCAGCCATACATCCTGTTCCTGCAGCAGTAACTGCTTGTCTGTATTCTTTATCCTGTACATCTCCCGAGGCAAATACTCCTGGTAAATTGGTTTTTGTTGATTTACCTTCGGTAATCAGATATCCGGTTTCATCCATATCTAATTGCCCTTTAAAGATATCGGTATTAGGTTTGTGACCAATAGCAATAAATAACCCTGTAATTTCTATTTCGGTCTTATCGCCTGTTTGGTTATTTACCATTCGCAATCCTTCTACTACCTGGTCTCCTAAAACCTCATCTACCTCTGTATTATATAATACTTTAAGGTTTGGGGTATTGTTTACCCTGTGCTGCATAGCTTTTGATGCTCTCATGTGATCTTTACGTACCAGCATGGTTACACTAGAACATATATTTGCAAGATATGTAGCCTCTTCTGCCGCGGTATCCCCTGCTCCAACAATTGCTACATCTTGATTTTTATAGAAAAACCCATCACAAACGGCACATGCAGAAACACCTCCCCCTCGTAATTTTTGTTCGCTGGGTAATCCCAGATATTTTGCGGTAGCTCCTGTAGAAATAATAACCGTTTCTGCTTCAATCTGTGTTGTATTATCCACAGTAACTTTATGAATTCCTCCAACTTTTTTACTAAAATCAACTGCAGTTACCATCCCAATACGTACTTCTGTACCAAAACGTTCTGCTTGTTGTTGTAATTGTACCATCATTGTTGGTCCATCTATTCCTTCTGGATACCCGGGAAAATTATCTACCTCTGTAGTCGTTGTTAGTTGTCCTCCCGGCTCCATTCCTGTATACATAACTGGCTTAAGATCTGCTCTTGCTGCATATATTGCTGCTGTATATCCTGCTGGCCCAGAACCTATAATAAGACATTTTATTCTTTCTATTGTATCAGACATGATTGTTTCATTTTATATAGTGTAAAAGTAGCAATTTGGTCATAAACCTTACAGTAAAGTTATTAAGAATTGTTATATCAATATAGATATCTTATATCTAAGCAATATATATTGAATTTACTATAGCTACCAATTACAACAACTACTTACGCAATAGTAAATCAACATAAAAAGTATAAATATTATAAATAACAAAGAGGCAGACGTAATAATTGTCTGCCTCTGGTTATCCATTTCAATCGTTCCAGAAAAAGTTTTAATTTTCTAAAAACAAATTCAAATCAAGGTAGGATTACTTGTAAAGTCAACTACAAATACTTTTAATTTACATTTACGGTTGTACCACAGCTTTGATTTGCACTATTAGCCAGAGTTCCTTTACTCGCAGATGAATTTCCGCTAAAGCTATAGTACAGGTTTTTTTTACAATTAAAAGTACCTCTTCCATTCGCAGAAACCCTGGATCCATTGCTAGAGCCTTCTTGGTATATATAAATATCTTTTCCTGTATTATTTCTAATAGTCACTTCGTTTTCGAGACTGCTTTGCTTGGCATCTGCATTTCTTTCTTTAATACGCTTATACTCTGCAGAATTATACCAGTCATCTCTTTGCTTATTAATAGCTCCTATTATAAATTCTCTAATCTGATCTATATTTTCAATAAGTGCTGCATTTTTGGGATTCTTTATCCATTTTGCATATACCTCTTGCTGTTTACTATACGCGTTATCTAAATATTCCTGAAGGGTTTTATGAGGTTGCATCTCTTTCATTTTTTTAGGAGATTTCATCACTTCTTTCATCTTTTTTAAACCTCCCATTTTTTTAGCTTGAAATTCTAATACAGCTTCCAATTTGTAATTATCCTTATCCACCCAATCTTTAATCATATAAATTTTACCATCAATAAAAACTATTCGATTTCCATCAGACAGTCTATTAATTCTGGGGGAATATCCAATCTCTTTTTGCATTGCCGGGTTTCCTTCGTAAACTTTTTGAACATAGGTTATCGGAAACGCTTCATTATCTGGCAAAAACATAGTTTCTTCATGATTATCAGGACGATCAGGATCTTCTCCAAATAGCATATAAACCTCTTTATGTGCTCCTGGCTGAATGGTATACTCCTTAAATTGAGTGATTTTATACACCAATACATCCAAACCTCCTTCATAAGTACCATCGCTACTTTGGTGTGTTAAATAGCCTGTATAATTACCTACTTGTATAGATTCTAGTTCTTGTGTTTGATGTTTTATTTCATTTTGTGCTTTTAGGTTATTAGCAAAAAATAATATGCATAATCCCAAGAGTGCTATTTTTTTCATTTTAGTTTTTTTTATAGTAATTACTGTATTAAAAATTATGTTGTACATAGCAACAGTCGTTTTATTATCTTCATGGTTTATAAGATTAGGATTATTATTGTGTGATTTTTCGAACTAGATTACCTGAGGTGGTAACATACAGATTTAAGGATACATCTATTGCAATACCTCGTGGACTTTTGAACTTTGCTATACTGGCATCCCCATCTACATGTCCACTATTTATTCCTGCCAAAGTACTTACCACAGCTGTAGAAGTAATTTTACGAATACGGTGATTCCTAGTATCTGTAACATACAAGTTTCCAGAAGGATCTATAGTAATACAAGAAGGATAGTTAAATTGAGCTGCACTACCTGTACCGTCTGCATAACCGCGGCTACTTCCTGCAAGAGTAGTTACTACTCCAGAAGAGGTAATTTTTCGAATACGGTGATTTCCATTATCGGTTACATAAATATTTCCAGAACTATCTGTTACTACTCCTGTAGGAGCTCTAAACATTGCTGCTGTTCCTGTACCGTCTGCATATCCAGAATTAGATCCTGCAAAAGTTGTTACCTCTTTTGCTGGTGTTATTTTGCGTATGCGATGACTACTTTCATCTGTCACATATATAATATTGTTTGCATCTATTGTTATTCCTACTGGGCTAGTAAATCTAGCTGCACCACCAATACCATCTGTATTACCCGATAATCCAAATTCACTCCCTGCATATGTGCTAACTACTCCGGCTGGCGTAATTTTTCGGATACAATGATTCCCTTGATCTGTTACATATATATTACCCGAGTCATCCATTGCCAGTTCCATAGGAAAATAAAATCGCGCTGCGGTACCAGTTCCGTTTACGTTACCAAGAACACCCCCGGCAAACGTACTAACCACCCCGGCAGGTGTAACTTTACTAATACGGTGATTATAAGTATCTGCAATATATACATTACCAGAAGCGTCTACTACTAACCCTTGAGGAGCATGAAACACGGTAAGAGAACCATCTCCTGCCAACGTACTTACTGTGGTAATATCTGTTACATTAATTGTAATAACTTCTGAAACACTATAGTTTCCGTCTGTAACCTCTATAGTGATCTCGTGAACACCTTTGGTTTCAAAATCCAATGTTTTGCCTGTAGCCAAACTTAATTCGCCTGTAGTTGTAATTTCGAATAAAGCATCACTATTGGTTGAAATGCTATACGTAATTGGGTCTCCATTTTCGTCTGTTGCGATTACAGAACCAATTATTGTAATATCGTCTATAGTTTCTATAGCGGTAAAAGATTGTGCGTTTATTACAGGTGCATCATTACCATCGGTTACTGTAATGGTAATTTTTGCAGCCGCTTTGGCTTTACCATCGGTTACTTCAACAGTGATTTCATGTGTGGTTTTGGTTTCAAAATCCAATGTTTTTCCTGCTACCAGGCTTAGTGCCCCTGCTTTGGTGATCTCAAACAAATCATCACTGTTTGCCGTAATGCTATAGTTTAACTCGTCTTTATCTGCATCGGTAGCTTTTACAGTACCAAATACATCTGTATCTGCTGCAGTTTCTGATACGTTAAAGGATTGTGCAGCAATCTCTGGTGCTTTATTAACCGGTAGAGTCGTCGTTGCATCATCATCTTTACTACAATTAGTAAAAACTAAAACAGCACCAACTACAAATAATAGTAAGGTTTTTGATGTTTTTTTCATTTTGTTCATTGTTTACATTTTTGCATATACACTTGTTCATTAAACAACAACCTCATCTCAAGTCCTAAAACCTGAGATGAGGGTTGCATAACTATATTTATTGAATGATGATCTTACGGATACGCTTATTGCGCTCATCGGCTACATATACGTTTCCTGATGCATCTACTGCTGGTACATTTACATCGGTTACATTAATACGTACTCCGTGTTGCAAGGCTATAAGGTCTCCATCGTTTGCTTGTACTGTAACAGTATGACTTGTTTGGTTTTCATAATCTAAAAATTTCCCTGTTGATAAACTAATTTCACCGGCACTGTTGATTTCAAAAAGATTACCAGGATTATTATTAAGCGTATAAATTAGATTATCCCCATCAGGATCTGTAGCCGTTACCGTAGCAATAATAACCGTGTCACCGATATCTTCTGGTTGACTAAAGGTATAATTACGATCAGGGAATGTTGGTGCTTCATTAACATTGGTAACATTAATAGTAACCTGTGCTGATGCCGTATGTGTACCATCATTTACAGTAACTGTTACCGTATGATTAGTAAGGACTTCGTAATCTAAAAACCCGGATTTTAGTTTGATTTCATTGCCTGTTATCTCAAATTCGGCTAAAGCACCGGCAAGATTTGTAATGGTATAGGTAAGATTATCATTATCTGGATCGGTAGCCACTACTTTTCCTACAATAGTGTTTAAAGAGCTATTCTCTGCAATGTTAAAACTTTGTGCAGCAATAACAGGGGGCATATTCTCATCTGCATCAATAACCGTAATGGTAATTTTTGCAGCCGCTTTGGCTTTACCGTCGGTTACCTCTACAGTAATTTCATGTGTGGTTTTGGTTTCAAAATCCAATGTTTTGCCTGCGACAAGGCTTAAATCTCCTGTTTTGGCAATCTCGAACAAGTCATTACTATTGGCAGTTATGCTATAGTTTAACTCGTCTTTATCGGCATCGGTAGCTGTAACGGTGCCAAATATCGCATCGTCTTTTATAGCTTCAGACGCATTAAAAGATTGGTCTTTGATCACCGGGGCATTATTAGGTGCCGGTGCATCATCATCTTTACTACAAGATAGGATTACTATAGTCATGCATAGCATACATAGTTTACTTACATTCCAAATACAATTGCTCTTCATAATTTACTTTTTTTATTTTTGGGTTTGATTTGTAACAGGGAGTAATAACGAAGTAAAAAGTTACCCCTGATTATTGTTTTTTTATGTATTCTTCTCTCTTATGATTATTTACTAAAGAAGAGTCGTCTCTGTTTCGGGTATAAAAAATGCAGTGTATACCCAAGTTGAAATATTTATTAGCGTAGTTTTTTGCACCATAGTTTTCTTTTAAAAGTTTATAATTGACGACAATAATACAGACAACCCGGTAGAAGAGCACAAATGAGTTTGTGAAATGCTATTTGAGTTTGTGAATGGAAAAAAACTGTTATAAAAAGGAGGGTATACTACTGATAACAGGAAGTATACCTTATCTAAATAGAGTGGCTGCTTACTATATTTGAAGAATCAATAACCTGGGAGCAAGCTGATGAGGTATGCTTACGAAAATATATATTGTTCTTTTAGAATTTAACCTATTTAACGAATTGCACCAATTTAAACCTTCAAGGTTTTCGAAAAACCTTGAAGGTTTAAAAATCCCCCCTCTTTCTTTGCTTTATAAAAATTGCAGCGATACCGCTTAGCTAGATAGTGTATCTAGTTTTGTGCAGTATTTTTTTTGCGATTGGCTATAATCTGCTTGTAGCGTTCTGCCAAAGTATTTATCTCATCTTTTATGGATTGATATTGCTTTGCTTCATCCAGTTCGATATATGCATTTATCCTGTTTATCAAGTGCATATACACTGTTATGGCTTCGGGTTTTATGGCTATAAACGAGGTTTTGTCTTGTTTGCTTTCTTCTGCAATACGCCGGGAATACAGCTTCCTGAATTTTTTATTGGCTACTTTAAGACGATTAACCCAATCTTGCAAGCCAACCAGTTGTAGTGCCAATTGCAAATCCGGTTCTGTTTCCAGATCATTAACAAGGTTATGCAATACTGCACTTTCAGATTCATAATTCATACGCGCAATTCTGTTACCATAACTATCTACCCGGTCTAACAGTTTTTGTGCTGCTTTTTTTGTTTCAGGATGTGAGTGATAGGTGTTCATTACAAAGCCATGCCTAAGACCTGTAATTGCTTCATCTCTTTCTCTATCCAATAGTTTTAGTTTTTTGGTGAATTCCTCTTCCCGCTTATATACAAGGGCATCATCCAGTTGCTCCACAATGCTTCTTAATGCCTCTACCTGACTGGTTATGTGTAATGTATTGGTATCCTTTTTATCACAAATATCAACGGTGCTTCTTAATAGTTCTACCATTTCTTCTTTGCGAAGCATTTTTAGATTGGTCACTGTAAACATATAGTCCAAATTTCAATGGTTATTTATAGTATATGTCTCTATTGTATAAAACATTACCCCAGTAATGCTTCTTTTTTTAATTTTTCTTGTTTGACTATCCCGTATTTGAATTCTTTATTAAAAATACATGCTCCTGCCAGCTGCGAGAGGTAAATATTTTAAAATTATATGCTCCTCCCAACCACGAGAGATAAACATTTTAAAATTATATGCTTCTGCCAACCGCGAGAGATAAATATTTTAAAATTATATGCTCCTCCCAACCGCGAGAGATAAATATTTTAAAATTATATGCTCCTGCCAACCGCGAGAGATAAATATTTTAAAATTATATACTCCTGCCAGCCGCGAGAGGTAAATATTTTAAAATTATACGCTCCTGCCAACCGCGAGAGGTAAATATTTTAAAATTATATGCTCCTGCCAGCCGCGAGAGATAAACATTTTAAAAATATATGCTCCTGCCAGCCGCGAGAGGTAAGTATTTTAAAATTATATGCTCCTCCCAACCGCGAGAGGTTCATTATTTTTTTTACGGATAGAATACCTGACAGGACTTGGGATTAATTTAGAATACAGAAACTGCAACAGTGCAGACTAGTATTTTTTCTGAAAAGGCATTGTGATTTCTACTTTTGTTCCTATAGCCAGCTTATCATCATATAGGTCATATACCTGGTATCCTACTGCTGTACCATATTGCTCTTTTAAGATTTCTAATCGTTGTTGTATGGCTTCAAGAGCAAAAGATTCATGATGTCCTCCTTGTCGTTCCCTAATTTTTTTTGCTTCTTTTCTGCCTATACCATTATCGGTAATAGTACATAATAAATAATCTGTAAAGGTAAAATCTATAGTGAGTTGTTTTTTACCTGCTTTATGCATTAAGCCATGGATCAGCGCATTTTCTATAAAAGGTTGTACGATTAGTGAAGGAACAAATAGCTCTTCTGTATTGGTGTGTTGGATAGTGTATGTAAAATCATCTTCAAATCTTAATTTTTCTAATTGAAGATATATCTCTAAAAACTCCAATTCTTTATGAATAGCAATAAAATCTTTATTAGAGTAGTTTAATGTATTTCGAACCAATCGGGCAAATAATACAATATAATCATAAGAGGCATCTGTATTCTGCTGAAGTATTAAATCCTGAATAGAGTTAAGGGAGTTGAATATAAAATGAGGATTCATCTGAGACTTAAGTGACTTAAGTTGTAAAAATGCCAGTTCGTTCTTTTTACTTACTTCTAATTCTGCATATGCTTTTTCTAGTAATAATTTTTGAGTTTCTATAATACTATTCTGCTTTTGAAGCTCTTTGTTGTTTTCTTTTAAAGAGAGTTCATTTTTTATGTTCAGTTTTTTAAAATAGTTAACTATGGCATATACACTATAAAACAAAGCTCCTACAACAATAAACTGTTCTCTATTGGGGTGATCTTCGGGATAAATTGCAAAGAAATAATAGGGGATAAAAAAGCAGATGAAGCCTAATATAGTAGCTATAACCGGAATAATGTTTTTTTGATGCACCGATAAACAAATTCCTGGTACCAAAAGAAAATAATATTCGGTATAAATTCCTGGATTGGCTTGTAATGCCGATAGATTGATAAAGATAAATAGATAGGCGATCCATGCTATTTTTGCGAAACTAAACTCTTTTTTTTTATTTAGGATAAATATACCTGCCATATACACAAAAGAGAAGTAGGTAATGCAATGATAGATCCAATGTTTTTGAATTACAAACAGGTCTCCTACATAAAATATCAATGCGGTATGTAAAGAGATAAGCACATAAATATTAACCAGTTTTGTGTGTTTATTTTGTGTATCAGAATGTTGATTACCGGTACCTGTAGCCACTATTTTTTTATACCATGCTGCTATTTTTTTTTCATGTTTAATCTCTTATAAAATCTATATTCCTAACTTCTTAGTATTTTTTCTGAAAAGGCATCCTGATTTCTACTTTGGTTCCTACAGGAGTTTTATCATCATATAAATCAAATACATGGTAACCTACCGTTGTACCATATTGTTCTTTTAAGATTTCTAATCGTTGTTGTATGGCTTCTAAGGCAAAAGATTCATGGTGCCCTCCTTGTCGCTCCCGGATTTTTTTTGCTTTTTTTCTGCCAATACCATTATCGGTAATAGTACATAATAAATGATCTGTAAAAGTAAAATCTATAGTAAGTTCTTTTTTACCTGCTTTATGCAGTAAACCATGAATCAGCGCATTTTCTATAAAAGGTTGTACGATTAGTGAAGGAACAGACAAACCTTCTGTATTGGTATGTTGGATAGTATATATAAAATCATCTTCGAATCTCAACTTTTCTAACTGAAGATATATTTCTAAAAACTCTAATTCTTTTTCTATAGCAATAAAGTTTTTATTCGAGTAGTTTAGGGTATTTCTAACCAATTGGGCAAATAATACAATATAATCATAAGAGGCGTCGGTATTTTGCTGAAGAATTAAATCCTGAATAGAGTTAAGGGAATTGAATATAAAATGAGGGTTCATTTGCGACTTAAGCGACTTTAATTGTAAAAATGCTAATTCATTCTTTTTACTTACTTCTAATTCTTTATAGGCTGCTTCAAGATCTTGTTTGTTCTTTTTTAATTCGATTTCCTTTTTCCTGTTTAATGATTGTGAGTAATTTAATATAACATAGGTACCTACAAAAATTGATAAGATCAATATTGGGTTTACCTGCATACCTGCATATAAATTACCTTGTATTACAAAAGGAATACAATACAATAACCAGCACAAGACCATTGTTGATAATGTTACCCATTTTTTATCAATTAACACAAGTGCAACCAAGGGATATATAAAGTAGTAATTTTCCATTAAACCAGATGGCCCTAGAAAATTTGCAAAAATATATGTCACTATAATAATCGATAAAATAAATACGACACGAGCAATCAAATATTGCTTATGGTATTGAAGAAAAAATATCCCTAAAATTACTAAAATTGTTATGCCATGCATTGGCAAGCTCACATTTAACAAAATACTAGAAAAAAAAGTATCTGTAGCAATAAATACCAGAATAGATAAAAGCCATGTTAAACAAAAGGCATTTAATAAACGTATTCTTTTATGTTCTATTTTATTATCCGAATAAATACCTGTATCTATAATTTTTTTATAGAGTTTTTTTATTTTCATTATGGTCATCGGTTTGTATTTATAACTGCTTTTGGCACTAATAAACTTAGGGCGACTAATATATAATATCTACCCAATAACATTCTCAAAAGCACTAAAACGTGTTCTTGATATTTTGGCGGTTATATTTTGTGCCAGCTGTATGGTTAGGCTGGTTTTGTTTATAACTTCAATATACTTTAAATTTATGATCCAGGTTCTGTGAGAGCGAAAAAAGGTGGATTCTTCGGGCAATAAGTTTTCAAAGTATTTTAGGTTTTTGCTTGTCGTTACAGGTTTACTTTCTGTTGTATACATCTTGCTATACGATCCGTCTGCTTCTATTGCTATAATGCTGTTAATATCGATAATACGTCTATTGCCCAGTTCTGGAAGTATAATTTGTTTTAATTCTTTTTCTTTTATGGTATTTAGCAAAACCTGATAATCTTCGATCTTTTTTTGCTTTTCTATTTTGTTTTGTAGTTTTTCTACGGCTTCTATCAATCGCTGTCTATCAATAGGTTTTACCAGATAATCTATGGCAGACAACTCAAAAGCTTTTATGGCATACTCATCAAAAGCGGTTACAAAAATGATATCAAAATTCATTTCTTCAAAAAAGTTTGCGATCTCATACCCCGCATAATTTGGCATTTGTACATCTAGAAAAACAACATCGGGTTGTAGTTTTTTAATTTCTTCGACAGCATCTTCCAGGCAACTGCATTGTGCAAGAATATCTATATTGAGATCACAACGTTTTATTAAATTAGACAAAACATTTCTTGCCCTTTGCTCATCATCTACCAATATTGCTTTGATTATGCTCATACTACAAAAATAGGGAGTTTAAAATTAGGGATTATAATGCAGTTTGTGGATTGTAATTTGAGTTTATAAATCTTATGTGATTTAGTTAACATACTTGCATTCTAAAATATTCTGACCCGGAACAATACCTTCTGTAAAAACCTTTTGATAACTACTACCATTGTATTGTTGCGCAAACGTAGCTACATGAAAACTACATTTACCATCCTTGCGTTTCATGACAATAACACCAGAAATTCGTCTGCCCAGCTGTACCCCTGTTAGTGTATTTCTATAAATACTCCAATCATTACCTGTAAAATAGGCTTTGGTAATCGTTTCTTCCCAACGATATTGGCTTGCCCAGGATTTTGCTGCCAGTGTAGCTTGTTTTTCTAATTCAGAACTACTAAATCCTTTTGCTGGCAATCTTCTGTTTTTTATACCTTCTGCTTCTTTGGCTGCATAGGTTTTTTCTGTATATTCTTTGGCTTTTAATGACCATTCTGTCAATTTTGCTTCTATTTTATTTTGAGTTTCTTTACTTACCAGTAAATTTCGTATTACTTTTTGATCTTTATGAAAATAGTTAAAGGTCTCATAAGTTCCCCATGTAGATTTTCCCAAATCATTTCCCGAACTATATTTTGCCCAAATAATCGATAGCGGACTTTCTACAAACATATACTCTCGTCTATTGCCTCCAACATCATAAACATCGATTTCTAAAACTTTACTCAATTCTGCCATAAAACTATAGCGTTCACCATGCCCATTAGGAAAATTAAGATGTATCTCTTTTCCTTTTATAATATCTATAGTAACAGAATTAAATGACTCTCCATTATGTAATTCTTTTGCTGCTGGATAATAAAGATTACTTTCTACATTAACAGCCTGTGCACCAACCCCTCCTGTCATAATCTGTTTTGAAAAGTCTATCGCCCAATCTTCTACTTTCTTTTTATTCATACCAGCAATCTTGGCTTTATCTGCACTAAAAAAGTTAGCATATAAAAAAGTCTCCCAAATCCCTTCTCCTATAGCTACTGCCGGTGTTTTTGGAGCTACAGATACATAACTGTTTTCATCATAAGGAATCACATAAATACCCGAAGTACCATAAATTGATTTTCCTGATGCTTTACTTGCATCTGGATTATAGGTGTATACCGCTGGCATACATTGTTTACAAGAGGCCATAGCTAATAATTTTACACCATTGTTTTCTCCAATTTGTAAAATTTGTTGTTTTTTTCCGTCTCGTGAAGGTTCTAATAAATGAACCATTTGATCTTGTGCACAGAGCTGGTTAAAAAAAGAAAGGCTGAGTATTAAAACCAATATGTGTAAGTAGTTTTTCATGATAATATACAATTTAGACAGGTTACGAAATATGTTGTTTTTTTAAGATCTTTTTTCTTATTATTTTACTTTTTGCCTCTATCACAAGCCAATATACCCCTCTCTTTATTTCTGAAATATTTAATTCATTAGTATTCTGTTTCCCTACTACATTTTCTCCAACGAATGTATACAAAGTGAGCTTCTTTACTTTTTCTTCAGATCGAATATTAACAAAGTTATTTGATGAGTTTGGATATACAATTACATCATTTAAAGGAGAATAATATATCCAATGATTTTTAAAATTAGTGTCAGGAAAATGGAAAGTTTGACCATAACTATTTATAACCATAAAAAACAGGCCTAGAATAAGTAATTTTTCTTTCATTTTTAGTGTATATTAATGTATTATTTACTAAAAGTAATAGTTAAGATTTCAGAACAAGAAAAGGATTTGTGAATAGTAATTTGAGTTTGTGAATAAGTTCGGGCAATTAATTACTTCTTAAAAAATATTTATTTTTTCTTTACATACAGAACACAATGTTTGAATATTTCAAAATCAAATTAGATATGTTACATTTAACCCGGATAATCCGGGTTAAACCTCAAAATAAATAAAATGAACATTTTTAATATCTTAGATATTCTGGGAACCATTGCTTTTGTAATATCGGGTTCGCTAAGTGCAATGAACCGAAAATTGGATCTTTTCGGTATTTTTATCATTGCATTTGTTACTTCTATTGGCGGAGGTACTATTCGGGATATTCTTATTGGCAATACCCCGGTTTCCTGGATGCAAAACACAACCACTATATACTTAATAGGTGGGGTTACTATATTTTCTGTTATTTTTAGAAACAAACTGGATTATCTTAAAGGTTCCATTTTCTTATTTGATACTATTGGCTTAGGGGTATTTACTATTATAGGAGTAGAAACCGGAATAAATGCCGGGTTAAAACCTATTGTTTCGGTTGCATTGGGAGCCACAACCGGGTGTTTTGGAGGGGTTATACGCGATATTTTGTGTAATGAAATCCCTGTTCTCTTCAGAAAAGAAATATATGCTACAGCATCTATAGCTGGCGGGATTTGTTTTATGATCCTGTATTCATACAATATAGACCAAAATATTACTTATATCTCTACTGCTTTGTTAATCATTATAATTCGATTACTGGTCGTAAAATATAAAGTTGCTTTACCTTTGTTTACTACCACAAATAAAGTAAAATGAGTAAAATGTTTGGTAAAAATATGTTATAGTACATAACCCTTATATTTATGCTGCAATGTACCTGCTGTTATATTAACTTTTTGATTTAAAATATAACAAGAAGAAGATAAAATCATCAGGTTCAATAAAAAACAAATTCTAAATTCATAATAGTTGTCTATTTGAAACAAAATGTGGTTATAAAAATCCATCAACCGTACCTTTTATCAAAACATTAATATTTCATTTGAATAATAATATCTACATTTCGGTTGTTATCTATTAAACTGTTATGAAAAAAATTACTCCATTCTTGTTGTTATTTATAACGTTATCAAATTACAGTCAGGAAAAAACTAAAGCAGAACCTGTACTACAGGATATTATTAAGCAATTTCCTATGGTTAGGGATTTTACAATATCACCTGTACAAGATGAAGCATATTTTACTGTACAAGGGCACTTTGAAGAACTTTCTACTATAGTAAAAGTGGTAAAAAACAACGGAGCGTGGTCTGCACCAAAAGTCGCTCCTTTTTCTGGCCAATTCAGAGATCTTGAAGCAATGTTTTCTCCCGATGGATTAAAATTATTTTTTGTTTCTAACAGACCTCTTAAAGATACCGATACTATAATAAAAGATTATGATATATGGTATATAGAAAGATCTGGTACTACTACCGATTGGTCTGCTCCAAAAAATATAGGGAGTCCAATAAATACAGGTGATGATGAGTTTTATCCATCTGTAGCAAAAAACGGCAACCTGTATTTTACCAGTACTACAGCTACCAAAACCAAAGGTAAAGATGATATTTTTGTAAGTGAATTTAATAACAACCAATATACGGATCCTCAATCTTTAAGTACGGCTATCAACTCTGATGGATATGAATATAATTCTTATATAGCACCAGATGAGTCTTTTTTAATTTTTGGGGCGTATAAGCGAAAAGACGGATTAGGTAGTGGTGACCTGTATATATCTTATAAAGACAACCAAGGAAATTGGTCTCTAGCAAAAAACTTAGGCAACAAAATAAACTCTGACAAGATGGATTATTGCCCGTTTTATAACACTCAAAACCAAACACTTTATTATACCAGTAAAAGAAACAGCATACAAGAAACCACAAAATCCTCACGGGATTTAAAACAACTTTTGCAAACTATCAATTCTTATGAAAATGGTTTAAGTAGAATTTATAGTGTTTTATTACCGTTATAGCATCAAATATTGTATGCATTTATTAAACAAAATAATTCTTATTCGTATTTTTGTACAAAACTTAGTAAACACCCCGATGAGAGTATCCTTCTCTATACTACTATTTATCTCTTTTGCAATACGCCCGGCAATGCAAATTAGTACAGTGTTATACTATCAACTTAATATCGATACTATTGTAGAAAAATATTGTGTCAATAAAGAGCGTCCCAATCTTAATTGTAATGGAAAATGTTATTTAATGAACCAAATGAAGGCTAAAACACAGTCTTCGTCTAATATCCCTAATTCTGTTGTAATAACAGAAGCATTTATCCCTCTTTTTTTTCAAGAAAATAATCTAAAGATAGAGAACAACCAACCCTTGGTAACAGAAACCACTAAAAACTGGCAATTAAAACACCTCCTATCGCAAATAATTTCTAAAGACATTGATCACCCCCCCCAGTATAAAAACTCCTAACCACTTACATATCTTTTTATCTGAACTGGCAATACCATTAGTTAATTCTATCCTTTGGCAGCGTATAGTTTGACATACTTGTAGCAGCGTTTATAAAAATATTTGAAAACGTAAATTTAAAAGTATTTCAATACCCTTTTGTCCTTAATATATCAAAAGGACGTGATAGCTTATAAAATGGAATCCTACTACTAATATATGGTAGTCACTGCTAATTCTGGAACGACGTATGCAAACGCAGGTACTGGCTGTAATCTGTTTGCTTTTTTAAAGAAGTCCAAAAAACCTTCGGCAAGATACCAAAGTTATAGTATCCTTTGTTTCAGCATATAGCGTTCAGTTAAAAAAATAAAGAATCCCCAAATCCGGGGCTACAATACACTTTGTAAATAATAATAACGAATGATAGGGTGCATTAATAAATAACACCTTTTATACTTTGAATTTATCATAATAAAAATACTCTTTTTTATTTCTACTTCAGAATAAAAATGAACCGTAACAATACTTCAGTTTAACTCTGTACAAGTGCTGTGTTTATTTTTTTTTCTTCGTATAAACAAAAAAATAGTTCCTTTTTTTAAACAGTAAATTAAAAGCGTAACTGGTATAATACCATTTTAACTTTGAAATAGTATAAGCAATGCACTTATAGAATATCTGCAAATGAAAAAAATAATAATTTTAGTTATTGCGCTATGTATTGACACATACAGTTATGCACAAGGATCTTATGAAGGAAAAATAATAGACGAGTCCAACAACCCTTTGTCTGGCGCAACTATTGTTTCTTCTTGGGATAGTACAAATGGGGTTATGAGCAACAAAGATGGTTTTTTTACTATTAGCTTAAAAAACCCTGCAGAAGTAACTATTAGTTTTTTAGGGTATATTACCAAAAAACTATCTTTAACAACCACGTTTAACACCATACGGTTGGCCACAGATAATGTGGACTTAGAAGAAGTTATAGTTACCTCTGCCAACAGAGAAATGCAAAAACGATCTGAAGTACCGGGATCTGTTGCATCTATAAGCGCAAAAACAATTCAAGAAACAAAAGCTTTTGGAATAGACCAATTAGTAAATCAAGTGCCCGGAGTATTTATGTCTACCTCCAGAGCTGCCAGTAATGAACAACATTTTATGGCAGTACGATCCCCTATATCTACAAAAGCATTATTCTTATATCTTGAAGATGGATTACAAATCAGACCTACATCGGTATTTAACCATAATGCCTTATTAGAAATGAACAATACATCTTTTGCCCGGATTGAAGTATTAAAAGGCCCTGCTTCAAGCATTTATGGCAGCGAAGCTATTGGCGGAAGTTTTAATTTTATTACCAAAAATCCTTATAAAAAATTAGGTGGTAGTATTGGTTTTCAAGTTAATGATTTAGGGTTGCAGCGCTATGATTTTGAAGTATCAGATCAAACCAGTAAAAACTTTGGTTTTTATTTGGGCAGCCACTATGCGGAGCGATCTAACGGACCTATAGAACATAGTGATTATGAAAAAATGGCAATCACTTTTAAAACCGTTTATGACCTTGATCCCTCCACAAAATGGACAACAGTATTAGATCTTATCGATTATAGATCTGATATGACCGGCTCCCTAAGTGATCGTGATTTTAATAGTGGCAACTATAAAAGTGAACAAACTTTTACCCAAAGAGAAGCGGTTAATTTTAGAATTAGAACTACTCTGGATACCTATTGGGACGATCAAAATAAAACTTCGTTTCATATCCTTTTCAGAAATAACCGAATGGATCAAATCCCATCGTATCGAATAAAACAATATAGAAAACAAGGGCAATTAACCGGTTTTGGGTCTGGAGAAATCAACTCTAACCGATTCAAAAGTTTCGTTGGGTTGCTACAACACAAGCTTGATTTTAATTTTGCTAAGTCTTCTTTAATATTTGGTGCTACCGCAGATTATTCTCCACAAGATTATGTTGCAGAAACCATAGATGTTTTTGTAGACCTCAAAACAGGCAGAAATCAAAATTTTAGGATAAACAATGGCGATTTTATCCTTAATTATAAGGCGGATATATTTAATTACGCTGGTTTTTTTCAATATGAAATATCCCCGATAGAACCCTTAAAAATTACTGCAGCATTACGCTACGATGGTTTTGAATATAATTATGATAACCAAAGTGATGGTATTACAGGAGTGGGCGACTCTTTAGATAATTTTAATAACCTAGCCCCAAAACTAGGGTTTAACTATAATTTTAATTCAAAAACAGGAATATATACAAATTATTCTCAAGGATTTACACCTCCACAAGTATCTACTTTGTACCAAAATAAAAACGGATTACAAGGCATTAAACCCAGCAGATACCATAATTACGAGATTGGGGGATATTTCACTATACCATCCAAATTAAAAGCAGATGCTGCTGTTTATTTTTTAGAGGGGCAAAATACGTTAATAACCATGAGAGATAATGATGATAATTTTTTTAGCACCAATGCCGGTAAAACCAGATCTTATGGTATAGAATACGGGATAACCTGGTATATCATAAAAGAAATATCCATAACGCATAACGGCAGCTATGCACTACACCGGTATATTGATTTTTTTGATAAAGGAACAGATTATTCCAATACCGATAGAGAAACCGCTCCTAACTTAATTGGCACATCTTTGATCGCCTATAAAAAGGATTTTAGAAACAGTTTTGGTTTTAGTATCACGGCAGAACATGAGTTGGTTGGAAAATACAATACCAGTTTTGAAAAACAAATAGACAATACAGATGGCACTTTTGATACTGCTACTTATGGGGGGTACTCTGTTTTTAACCTAAGATCTGCTATTGCCCTAAAAGGTTTTGAAATTTGGGGACATCTGCTTAATATTTTTGACACATTGTATGCCACAAATGCCTCTTTCAATTCATTTAGAGGAGAAAACAGTTTTACTATTGGTAATCCAAGAGCTTTTCATCTTGGAGTAAAATATAATTTTTAGTAATCAGCCCCTCGCAGGCTTTTGCCATACTTGATTAGGCGTATTATCTGTGAGGCTAATTTTATAGAATCATGAAAAAAAATGAAAAATTAAACACATGGCTATGGAAATGGCATTTTATTGCAGGGCTTATTTCCCTTCCTTTCATACTTATACTTTCTATATCAGGAGGTGTGTACCTTTTTAAAGAGGATTATGAAAACCCCAGACAAAAACATATTAAAGAGGTAGCTATACAGGATACTAAAGTATCTTTTCAAAAACAATGGGAAATTGCCAATGCAAATGCTATCAAAAAACCTGTTGCCATGGTAATACCTGTTTCAGACAATCAAGCTACCGAGTTTATCTCTGGCAGATTTGAAAATAAAAGCAGTCTGTTTGTAAATCCTTATACCGGCAAAGTTTCTGGAGAGATTATTACAAAAAACACCAATATGTTTAAAATTCGAAAACTACACGGGGAGTTATTAACCGGCAGGTTTGGAACAAAAATAATAGAACTTATTGCCAGTTGGATGGTAGTGCTTATCCTTACCGGATTATATGTATGGTGGCCTGCTAGGACCTGGAAAATAAATGGTTTTTTTATACCCAGGAAAAAAGAAGGGAAAAGAATATTTTTTAGGGATATACATGCTATTAGTGGCTTTTGGTTTTCGGGGCTTTTGATTCTTATCCTTGCGGGCGGACTACCCTGGACAGATGTTTTTGGAGAGAGTTTTAAACAGCTTCAAAAAATCACAAATACCGGTTATCCGGATACCTGGCAAGGGCATCATTTGAAGTCACAAGTAGCAGGAAACGCCCTAACATTAGATCAAATAATAACCAAAGCCGAAGCTCTTCAACTTCCCGGGGTAGTAACCATTGATTTTCCAAAAGACCCGGAAGGAGTGTTTAGTGTTTCCAATACTAATCCATCAAATTTATATACTCAAAAAAAGATTCATTTTGATGCTTATACTGGCAAACAAATCCTGTCTAATGACTGGTCTGATGTAGGAATATTAATGCGGGGGCGAATGTGGGTTATGGCATTTCATCAAGGTGAATTTGGAGCATGGAGCTGGTGGTTAATGCTGTGTACTGCAATTGTATTAACCGCAATGTCTGTTTCTGCCCTGCTCTCGTACACAATGAGAAAACGTAAAGGAGATTGGGGAATCCCTATAGTTCCTGCATCCTTTACGGTGGGATATGGGGTTGTTATTGCACTTATAATTCTTGCCCTGATATTTCCTTTATTTGGAGCAAGCCTCCTGCTTATTATTGGAATTGAATATCTAGTTAAAAAAAACAAACCTAATCAAATATAGCCCTTATGTTGTTAATGTATATTTTAATTACAGCAATTTCATTTTGCCTTGTTTATATACTAATAGAAATGCGCAAAATGTATAAAATAGGAGAGTATTACAAAGAAACCAAATTGCTACAAGAAAAAAAAAAGGAAAAGCAATATCTTTGAAATAGAGCCGACAACAAATAAGCTCTACAAGTATGCTATAAAGTGAAGTTGCTTTTTTTTCATTTGAAACAGTAAAACTTATATAAAGCACTTGTACTGAGCTATACCAAAGTATAGCCGCAGAAAGTTTTTTATAATAAAAATGAGAGAAAACAAACGAGCATTTTAGCCTGGTTTTAGGGTTTATCTGGTATTGTGTACAGCTATTAAAAATTATTAATAAAAAAACTTTAAAATATCAAAACAATGAAATTATATTTTTTATCATCTGCCTGCCTTTTATTATTGTTTATTTCTTGTAACCAACTCTCCAAAGAGGAACAAGAATTTGATCTGTTAATGCAAAACATTATTGATGTACATGATGAAGTTATGCCCAAAATGAGCGAAATGAGTAGTCTTATTAAAGAATTAGAAACTAAAACAGATACTACCGCCCAAGGACAATCGTATGCAAAAGCACAGCAAGATATTAAAGATGCGCATGACTACATGATGACCTGGATGAGTAATTTTAGTGATGCCTTTTCTTCTGTAAAAAAAGACGCTATAAAAGACTCTAAAGAAATAGCCAAACAAATAGAATTACTTAAAAAAGAAAAAGATAAAGTTAATACTTTAAAAGACCATATCAATTCTAGTATTGAAAATGCAAGACAACTATTACAAAAGTCGTAATATACAGTTGCTTTGTTATTTATAAAATTGTTTTACTTTAGCAATTGCAACAAATCATATTAAAAATCGATGAAAAAAATAATTTTATTAGCTTCTGTTCTTTTTATTTCTACTACATCTATACATGCGCAGAAAAAAAAGGATCTTCTCGAAGAGATAGATAAACTACGTCAGGAATTAACAACTACCAAAGGTGAGCTTAACGATTCCAGAAAAAAAGAAAAAGCTACACTAACTCAGGTAGAGACTATGCAAATGCAAGTCAAAGATTTAAAAGAAACCAACGCGTCTCTTTTAACCAACATGAGCAGTTTTACAGAACTATCTAATCAAAAGGCTAAAAACCTGGAAACGTCTTTAAAAAGCCTTCAGGAAAAAGATAAACAGATCAATACCATAAACGATGCTATAAGCAAAAGTGATTCTGTTAAACTAGCTACTTTAACTGTTTTTAAAAATGTGGTTGGCGGCGAAGGTAAAATTGCTGTAAAAAATGGAGCTGTAATCATTACTGTAGCTAATACCCTGTTATTTGGAGACAATGACAAAAGTGTTACTATTGAAGATAAAGCAAAAGGTTTTTTAGGAAAACTAGCTAATGCGTTAAACTCTAAATCAGATTTAAGAATTATTGTTGAAGGAAACAGCAATGCTCTTAACTTTAAGGACAAATCTATAGTAGATAATTGGGATCTGAGTGCCCGACAAGCAGCAGCAGTGGTAAGAATATTGCAAAATGAGTACAAAGTAGAGCCAAAAAGAATGGACGTTGTTGGTAAAAGTGAATACGGATCTGAAAGTATTGAAACTTCGACCAGAATCATAATAGACCCTAAATTTGATGAGTTTTATGGGCTGGTAAAAGAAAGTATGAAAAACGGTTCTAAAGGATAATACATCTATATATTATATACAAAAAGAGGCTGAACTCTAAGTTAAAAAACAAATAGTTCAGCGGCAAAATTAAGGTTCTTCGTAAAGAAGAGCCTTTTTTAATAGTATAATACCATTTTAACAAAAGGTTCTTACCTTTTAAATCTCTGTTTGGTGCAAGGAATTGGTTTAAAAAAGCTGTCAAAGGGGGTGATTTTTTATAGTGATCTCCCGGCTTTGTTCAAAATGGCATGAAAAAAATTGTACCGCCTTTTGGCCGAGCTGAAGATAGCAAGGCTTTTGAATGAAAGTTTACTTGTCTTTGATAGTCCTGAAGAAGGCAGTCGAAGCACTATTTTTTATCAAAAACCACTCTCAGCCTGAAGTAAGGTTTTCTTACATAGAAATTCAAGGTTATTAGGATTGATATACACAAAGGCAAAATCCAAAGCTTTACTATAAGTTATTATAGTATGTATATGTTATTTCTTAGTACTCCGTTTTTGTTTACCAGCACTCCGAGGATATTTCCTGTTTCTACGAGGATATTTCTCAACACCTTGACAATATTTCTCAACACTCCGAGGATATTTCCTGTTTCTCCGAGGATATTTCTCGACACTCTGAAGATATTTTTCTGTACTTCTGGTTCTATTAACAGAGAGGAACAAAAAAAGGCCGCATATATAAGATATGCGACCTTTTAAAATCAAATTTAACGTATTTAATATGCTCTAATTTTTAATAAACTTACCAGTTGTTTTGTTTTTAGAAACCGAAATAGTATAGAAATACATTCCTGATTGTAAATCTCCTATATCAAAACTTTGAGCATTGTCTCCTTTTGGAAGACTGTCTGACTGAAAGTTATAAACTTCTACTCCGCTAGTATTAAATATCTGGAATCTGAAATAATCAGAACTTGCAGATTTAGAGGCGGTATTCGTATTATTATATGCAACATTGATTACATTTCCAGAAAGTGGGTTAGGAAACACTTTTGCTACACTATCAGAGTTATCTGCTAATGCTGATCTGCTAGAAACCCCATCCAAATATGCTCTGTGGCTTGAAGAGAATCCAGAGTTTCTGTCCAAATCCCAATTGATAGACCAAGTCATTAATCCTCTAAAATTAGGATACGTTGCACTGGTTGTATATTTTCTATTAGGATATGAAATACCTTTCATTAGGTAATCTAATGCTTGTTGTACTACTGCTTCAGAAGTATATCCACTACCTGCTGCTTTTGTACTTGCTGGTAAACCTATAGCTACCTGATCTGCTCTAAGCCCCGGGAATGTATGTCCTGTTTGTGCTACAGGGAAACCTGTAATCAACATTTCTGCCATTGCCACATGAAAATCTGCTGTTGCAGGTTGGTAGATTTTTCCATCACTTCCATTCATAGATCCAGTATTATAGTGCTGTACATGTATATAGTTCATTTCTTCACGTAATGCATGAACTACTGGTAAATATGCTCCAAAAATTCCAGAGTAATTTCCATAAGCTCCTTGTACATAAGCAGTTTCTGGTGCCATACTTAGGATAAAACGATCTGCACCTACATTTGCTCTGATAGATTTTGTTGCTGCAATAAGGTTTTTGATTTTTGGTGTTGTTGGATTTCTAAAATCTGTATCCCCACTTGACAAAGCAAGAGAGTTACCTTCTAAATCTATATCCAATCCATCAAAACCATACGTATTAATAATATTGGTCATAGAACTAATAAATTCATTCTTTTCACTTTCATTAGTCAATTCTACTTTTGCATTGGCACCTCCTATAGAGATCAATACTTTTTGTCCTCTGCTTCTTACGGTTGCAACATCATCAATAAATGCCTGAGTATTTCCTCCGTAGATTTCATAAGGGCTAAATTGCATGTCTGATGAACTTCCTCCTTTAGGTTCTGCAAAGGCAATACAAATAACATCCCAATCTCTGGATACTTCGCTAAGTTTTGGTGTGGTAGAACCATTATCAAAATTATGCCAGTACCCTACCAGTATTTTACTTGGTAAGTTATTGTTTCCTCCATCTACTTTCTTTCTTACAGTAACAACTTCAGAAGTAGTTTGATTGTTATCATTATCTGTAGCTACTGCTGTTAAAGAATAGCTTGCTGATTGTGCGTTAGAGATAGTGTATGAATATGGGCTTGTTGTATCTTCTCCTAGCTTTGAACTTCCATTATAAAATTCAACTTTAGAAACCGTTCCATCATCTGTAGCTGTTGCATTTATTACAATCGAGCTTCCTGCTGTATATGTAGATCCGTTTGAAGGAGAAGTTATAGAAACTTTTGGAGAGGTTCCTCCTGTTCCACTACCACATTTTCCTGTTTTTGACCATGCATCTTGCCAATGAGCTCCTGTACCTGGTGCGTAAGCCCATGCGGCATTAGACGAACACCATCCCGGAACATTACATTTAAACTTATCTCCTTCGTTTTGTACTTCTGCATTTAACCCATAAGAAGTTCCTGCAACATACTGTGGTATTCCATTACAGTTTCCATTTCCGTCTCCGCCACCATCTTTTTTAGTGATTTTAACTGTAATTGCTGCAGAAGTTGCACTTGCTGCTTGATTATCTGTAGCTTTAGCAGTAATTGTATAGTTTCCTACCACTACATTTGCCCAAGAATATTCGTAAGGTGCTGTAGTATCTTCTCCTAATAATGCTGTACCATTGTAAAATTCAACTTTAGCAATACTTCTGTCTTTACCAGGAGATGCATTTGCTTTGATAGTTACTGTAGTTCCTTCAGTAAAAGTAGCATTATTTGCTGGTGCAGTAATACTAACTGTTGGAGGAGTACTGTCTCCGCCTCCTGTTCCACCACAAGGTCCTATTTTTTCCCATACTCCGCCTTTTTCAGGGTTTTCGTTTTGTGTCCACCATTTAGCTCTATAATGTACATTGTTATATTTTACATCTTTACCACCTGTATATACTTCTGTAGCAGACCAGGTTGGGAAAGCACTACAGTTATCAACAACAGTACCTCCTACAGTAATGGCTATTTCTGCAGAAGTCGTTGCCACACCTTTATCATCTGTAGCCTTTGCTGTTAATTTATAATTTCCTTTAGCAACATTTGCCCAAGAATATTCATAAGGTTTTGTGGTATCTTCTCCTAATTTTGTAGAACCATTATAAAATTCGACTTTGGCAATTGTACCATCTTCATCTGATGCGTTTGCGGTTATAACAACTGATGCTCCTGCCTCAAAAGTAGCATTGTTTGCCGGTGCAGTAATATTAACTACTGGTGGTATATTAGAGTCTCCTTTAACAGTTATAGAAACTGCTGCTGAAGTGGTAGAACCATTTTTATTATCTGTAGCTTTTGCTGTTAATTTATAGCTTCCTGCTGCAACATTTGCCCAAGAATATTCATAAGGTTTTGTGGTATCCTCTCCTAATTTTGTAGAACCATTATAAAATTCAACTTTAATGATACTTCCATCAACATCAGGATCTGATGCATTTGCAGTAATAGCAATTGTAGCTCCCTCTGCAAAAGTAGCATTATTTGCCGGTGCTGTAATACTAACTACTGGTGGTATATTTCCACCGCTTCCACCATTTGCAAATACCTCATTGATTTTATTTATTAAAGGAGATTTTACGTCTGACCATCTTTTTAGTTTTCTACCAAAAGAAGTAGCTGTACCTCCAAATTCAAGATCTCCGTATACGGTCCAAACTATAGTTCCCCCTAATCCATTATCATTAATAAACTGTGCTTTTACCCCTATAGACTCTTCATCATCATAACTTAAAAAATATTTACCATTTACCAGATAAGGAACTTTGGCTTCGTCATCCCATTTTCTCGTCCATCCACTGTTTGGAGATAATGCTTTTTGTTTAATAAAAAAATAGTTAGGTGTTCCATCATATACTTCTTTTGGCCAGTTTGTATAATCTGCTGCTGTTTGTATAGGTCCGTCGGGTTGTACAGTTTCTGCTCTTTTTACTGTTTTTGCATTAAGATCAGCAGTACCTTCTGTTATAACTCCTCGTCCGTAAAATGGTGCTCCAAAACATATTTGTTTTTTAGGAACTCCTAATTCTACTAATTTATTTAATGTAGTTTGCCAGTTGAAGAAATCAACTTCAGCTCCTGTATATGGATAAACAGGTGCATTATGACCTGCTTTATTAGACCAACCACCGTTAAAGTCATAGGTCATCATATTAAAGTAATCCATATTACTGGCTAACTTTGACCAGTTAAATCCTTCTAGTTTTCTTGGATCTGCAGACATTGCAGAGGTAATTAACTTATCCGGTCCTATTGCTGCACGAATTTCTGCTACCAAATTTTCAAAATTAACGAAATCTGCCTGTGTTCCTGTAAAATTCATTCCTGAATATGGTCCCGGATATTCCCAATCCAAATCGATACCGTCAAAACCAATATTAATTAACTTCTTACAATCTTCTATGAATTTTGCTTTCTTAACTGGATCGGCTGCCATTTCAGGAAAATGCTTACACATACTCCATCCACCAATCGACGCCATTACTTTTACTCCTTTTTGATGAGCAAGCTCTAATAATCCCGGCGCTCCGTTTTCTACTTTAAGAGGCAAAGGCAATCCACCACTCAATCCCCAAACCGGGTGTGTCCAGGTGCTGGCACCTACTTCTACTTGAAACCCCTGTGCTTCTGCACGGGTTTTTATATCTTCATTTACATAGTTTACATATTCTAACTCTCCAAATAAAAGATGTAGATCCCAACTACTATAAATATCTGTATAAAATAAATCTGCAGGTGCTTGAGTCACTCCTTGCTCATGAATTTTCTTATTCCTGTGATCGCCACTATGTAGGGAACCATCATTGGCTACTCCAAAAAAGGAATAATTTAATATGGTATATTTTGAGTAATCAATATTCAAATGAGTCAAAGCTCCTGCTCCAGGCACTCCCGCCTTACTGTCTTTCCAGGCATCCCAATTGGTGATATACCCTATAATCTGTTTTTGATGATCGGCTGTCGTAGCTTTTCCTCCTGTGTTTACCTGTGCAAAAGAGATACTTGAAATGCACATTAAAGTTAAAAGTAACAGTGTTTTCAAATGTGGTTTTTGAAAACACCAGACTTCAAAATTTTGAGTTAATTTTTTCATAATTTTCTACCTTAAGTTTAAATGGGTTTGTGTTAATATTTTACGAAAACGATATAGTCTTCAATGTGAAAGTATATATAATAAGTCTTTATATAAAACTAATTAGCTGAATGACTTAAAACTATAGATTTTCGGACAAGAAACTGTAATAAAAAGCACTTACAAATAGTCTATTATTTCTATAGGGAAGTAAAAAAAGAAAATAGTCTTTCAAAAAAAAGGCAATAAAAGAGCAAAAAAAAGGTTACATTAACGACAACAAAAATTAACCTACACATTAATGGTATATAAGGAATCTTAATCCTTACATGCCATCTTCTTAAATTGCTATATAATGAAAATAAAATGTTTACTAGTTGATGATGACCCTTTATCTATCCTTATTTTAAAAAAACAATTAGATCATTTTGAAGGCTTTGAAATTATTTCTATTTGTAATAATGCCGTAGATGCGTTCAATTTTATTAGAAAAAACACTATTGATTTGGTTTTTGTAGATATTCGAATGCCTATTGTTAATGGTATAGACTTTATAAAAGGATTACAGACATCCCCTCCATTTATTATTATAACTTCTTCATGCAAAGATTACGCTGTCGAAGGTTTTGAACTTGGTGTATTGGATTACCTGGTAAAACCGATTTGCATAAAACGATTAGTAAAATCCTTGCATAAAGTATCCCGAATATTTAATATTTCTAAAAACTCCTCTAACATCTCCAAGGATCAAATAGAACCTGAAGATCATATTTTTATAAAGGTGAACAAAAAAATGATCAAAATCTATTATGATGATATTCTTTATATTGAGAGCTTAAAAGATTATGTAATTATAAAAACTTTGTACAAGGATTATGTTACACACTATAATCTTGCGGCAATAACCAAATTGTTACCCGGTCATCTTTTTATAAGAATCCACAGATCTTATACTATTGCTATCGATAAAGTAGAAGCTATAGAGAAAAATAGTATTGAGATAAATAATAATTTGCTTCCTATGGGAAGAAATTATATTAAAGAAGCTAAGGATGTTATTATTAATGGTGTTACCAGCATTATAGTTTAAAAGTAACTTTATCCCTGGTAAGTCATGGAAGTATTTTATAGTGAGACAAACTTTCTATATTTAAGTATTTACCGGGGTGATGCGGGTATGCGATAGGGGTATTATGAATACTTAAACCCGGATTATATAATAGAAAATCTATTATACTCTTGATCTACTGCAAATACAGCCGTTACATTTGATTTTAAAATTTGTCCATAGCCCTTCGATAAACTCAGGGTAAACTGCTATGCTAAAACTAAGAAAATCATTGTATTTATAGTATCTCAAAGTATCATCATGAAATTCTATTGTATAATCCGGGTAATGTCATTAAGCTAAGAATTTAAACTATGGATTTAAAGCTTGTTAATGGTGTATTCCAGTCCCGTTCTAACGGGATGAACTGTGCTTAAAAACAAATATTTGGTTGATAATTTTCTATA
>NZ_CDSBKO010000018.1:0-88852 GCF_977115655.1 Aquimarina sp. | reverse complement strand
CAAAAATATAGCCTATAAAGAATCTAATCAAGATGTACTTAGACGGATGCATACGTAATAAGATCCAATAATTGTGATAAATGTGTGATAACTAATAATGATTTGTCTTGTTTCATGATTTTTGTTTTTTGATTGATGATTAAAAAACTGCTAATAATTTTAGCAATCTTACTTATAGGACGAAAAAAATAGTATTTTGTTACATAAATTTGATTAAGGGCTAGTGTAATTTTAGAGTAAAAGCTTATAAATCAAAAAACACCTCGCCAAAATAAACGAGGTGTTCCTTACTATATTTAATATCTTTTAAAAAATTAATTTAATTGATGATAAGTTTTTGTGTGTTAGTAGCACCATCGCTACTTACGATTTTTACTAAATAAATCCCAACACCTAAAGATAAATCACGTGTGGATATGGTATTTACTCCTGGCTGTAACTTCAAATATCCTTTTTTACTTCCTAAAATAGTGTAAACTGTAGCTTCAACTTTTCCTTTAGCATACGGATTTATGTGTACTGAAAAAATATCTTTAGCAGGATTAGGAGTCATTCTTAGCCCTGCAAGATCCCCTTCTTCTTCATTACCTAATATTGGAGAAGCAGATTCTAATTCTGCCACCAAATTTTCAGAAGTAGCAGATTGACCACAAGACCCCTCATATATTTTCACATTACTAAATATTGAAGTGTTACCACTACCAGCATCATTATCATTAATAAAAACTAACCTATCCATAGCCCCTGTATAGAAATTCCCAACTGGTATAGTATATTTTTTAGTTCCTGATCCTGAATAATCATCAAAATTACCTACTCCATAATTTTGCGTTCCGTATACTTTAAAATATCTTGAAGAAGTAAGAGAGTTATCATTTTCGAATCCTATACCATGTATTTCTCCTTGCGAAGTACTACTAAAATCAAATTCAATAACGGTATTTGAAGTTACCGTATAATTTAGAGAAATATATTTCCAAGTATTATTTTGCATGGATAATCCTGCCCCATTACTTACAATTGAAAAATTACCTGCAGAATCCTGATTCGAGAATGATGTTATTTGATAATCATTAAAATCAAGAGTTGTACAAGTTGGTGGAGGCGGTGGGTTTCCGTCTAATCCCATAGCGTCCCAAAAAGCAGGTATAGTAGCTCTCTCTCCAGAGTTAGACCCTCCAGATGAGGAACAACCTCCATAAGCATGAACTCCTATTGCGTTTCCTGTAGCTTCGTCTATAATCGGGCTTCCAGAATTTCCTCCGGTTGTATCTGTTCTGTATCTAACAAATGTATTTGTAACCGAGGATAGTGGTCCTGCGTGAGTTTGCTGAGTTTGATTATCAATTCCTGTATCTGTACCAAAACCAGTAATTCTTATAGTACCGCTTGGTGCACTTTGTACTACATTAAACGATTTTCCTTGTGCCTGTATAGGTGTTTTGCCTGTTTGTGAATTTGCACTTGCAGTAAATACAGCCCAGTCATTAGCCTGACTTGCATTATTTGGATAAGGAGATACAAAATTACCTATTGGATATTGATCTTCCGGACCAGGATGCACTATTGTTCTATCTGGATTAGATTTAGGCACATTAAACTCAATTAATTGCGCTCTGCTTCCAACACAATGCCCTGCAGTAACTAATTTCCCATTAGTAATAATCCATCCGGTACAGCCAATTGGCACTATTCTTCCAATAGCATTATCTGCAGAATCTACTCGATCATCTGCTGATCCACATTGTGATTTTACATTAGGATCTTCTTCCCCTACACCTACCTCGGCTATGTTTAACCCTATGGATTTCTCTCCAGGAGCTATAGTTAGTTTTACAATAACTTTATCCCCGTTAAAATAGGCTGTGGTGTTTTTCCAATCCTTTATCGTTTCTGCTGTTAATGTTTGTGTAGCACCATCTAATGCAGAAGTTATAGTTACGGTACTTTTAGCTCCCAGATTTACATCTTTAAAAAATAAACGTAACCATGTTGCTCCTTTTTCTGATATGGTTTGAGTAATAACCTCTGAATCACTTTTGTTGTTATTACCATCAGACTTTAAGGTCATGTCATATTTTGTATAATGACGAGCCAGCTCATCCTGAGCAAAATTAATATATGGCGACAGCATAAAAACCATACATAGTAACAAACTGAACTTTTGTACAGAATGTTTTGAAGTTAAATTAAATGAGTTTGTGTTTTTCATAAGAATAAGATGATTAAAAATTATGTGTTAGACATTAAATATAGTTAGTTTCTAAAGTATTTAAAACCCAAAAGGTTGTAATAAAATAGTATTCCACTAACTGGTCATATAATTTTTAATCAAATGAAAACCAGCGTTTTCTCGTATTCTTTCTATTTTCCAAAAAATTATCTATCTATGCAAAGTAGTGATAATTCCTTCTACAAGATAGAAAAGAAAAACCACTCTTCAAAAAAGTTTAACGTGCAAAATTTAAAATACTTTATTAATGCCTATTTTTGTGTTTCGATATTTAAAATAATGATAACACAAGATACTATCGTTGCATTAGCAACGCCATCCGGAGCAGGAGCTATAGCGGTTATTCGTGTTTCCGGAAAAGATGCTATTACGATTTGTTCTCCTTTATTTCGTTCTATTAGCGGAAAAAAACTAAGTTCTCAAAAAACACACACCATACATTTAGGTCATATTATTGATAAAAACAGGATACTTGATGAAGTTTTGGTTTCTTTATTTAAAGGTACAAATTCGTATACCGGGGAGCCAACTGTCGAAATTTCTTGTCATGGATCGGTATATATCCAACAAGAAATCATTCAATTATTATTGCGCAAAGGTTGCAGAATGGCAAATGCAGGAGAATTTACGCTTCGTGCATTTATTAATGCCAAATTAGATCTTTCGCAAGCTGAAGCTGTTGCTGATCTTATCGCATCAGATTCTGAGGCTTCACATCAAATTGCAATGCAACAAATGCGGGGAGGTTTTTCTAATGAAATTAAAAAATTAAGAGATGAATTATTGAACTTTGCATCCTTAATAGAATTAGAACTTGATTTTGCCGAAGAAGATGTAGAGTTTGCAGATCGCACTCAGTTTAATGACTTAGTTTTTAAAATTACGAACGTATTAAAACGTCTTATTGATTCTTTTGCTGTTGGTAATGTTATTAAAAATGGAATCCCTGTAGCTATTGTAGGCGAACCCAATGTTGGAAAATCAACCTTGCTAAATGCTTTACTTAATGAAGAAAGAGCTATTGTTTCTGAAATTGCCGGAACCACCAGAGATACTATCGAAGATGAAATTAATATTGGCGGAATTGGTTTTAGATTTATAGACACGGCAGGAATACGAGATACTAAAGATGTTGTAGAAAGTATTGGAATAAAAAAAACCTTTGAAAAAATAGAACAAGCACAGGTTGTTATTTATTTAGTAGATAGTTCTCTTTTAACTCCAAATCGTTTACAGGAATTAAAAACAGAAATTGGTAAGATAAAAAACAAATACCCACAAAAGCCTTTACTTATTGTTGCTAATAAAGTAGATAAGCTTAATGATGATCAAATTTCAACTTTACGATCTGAAATAGAAAACATCCATTTACTTTCTGCTAAACAAAACACAGGGGTTGAAGAGCTACAAAATAAACTTTTAGAATTTGTAAACACAGGAGCTTTACGAAACAACGAGACTATTGTAACCAACTCTCGTCATTATGATGCTTTACTAAAAGCTTTAGAAGAAATTCAAAAAGTACAATATGGTTTGGATTCCGGGCTTTCTGGCGATTTAATGGCAATAGACATTCGCCAGGCATTATATCATTTTGGTGAAATAACTGGTGAAATAACCAGTGATGATCTACTAGGAAATATCTTTGCTAATTTTTGTATCGGGAAGTAATTATCTTTCTTTTGTTTTCTAACTACTTGTTTTTATTGATTTTATAGGTTTTTAGCATCTCTTTTTTGTTGCCCAATTGCTCTTTATTTCTTATATTTGTTGTTCAATTGTTGCCCTAATAGCTTATCTGTTGCCTAAATCAAAAAGCAACAAATCAAAGCGAAATGATGCACCATATAGCACCACCAAGCAACATTGAGCTACAAGTAGCACCAAATGAGCAGTACAATTAAAATACCGAAATTCTGTCAATTCTGTGGAATGGCTTTTGTTGCACAAAAGACCACTACTAAGTATTGCGGTCATACGTGTGCAAGTAGAGCTTATAAACAACGTAAGCGAGAAGAAAAAGTACAAACCGTATTATCCAAGCAAATAAATAAAAGCAAGCCTACATCTTCCGAAAACTTGCAAACTCTGCAAACCTTACCTACACAAGCAGGGAATCATATCAACCTAAGAGATAAAGAATTTCTAAGCATTACAGAAGCTGCCGATTTATTAGGTGCAAGCAGATGGACTATTCAGCGGATGATAAAACGCAACCAATTGAGCATTGCAAAATTAGGTAGGCGTACTATTATAAAACGGACAGAAATCGATAATCTCTTTAAAATTTAGCCTTATGAAAGTAACATTAAGAAAACGCAAGAAAGGAAACAAAATCAGTCTGTATTTAGATTACTATGCTAATGGTAAGCGAGAATATGAATATCTAAAATTGTATCTAAAACCAGACCCAGAAAAAGGTTCACTTACTAAGGCAGAGAAAGCCCAAAATAAAACGATACTACAATTAGCTGAAAGTATCAGAGCCAAAAGACATTTAGAAATTCAGAATAACATTTATGATTTTCAAGACAAGGAGAAACTAAAAGGCAGTTTCTTATTATACTTTGATGCACTCACAGAAAAGAGAAAAGCCAGTTTAGGTAATTATGGCAATTGGGATAGTGTTGGGAAGCATTTAAGAAAATACAGTCCAAGAGACATTTCATTTGATAGAGTTAATCGTGAATGGGTACAAGGCTTTAAAGATTATTTAGACAATGAAGCCAAAACCAAAAGTGAAAACGAATTATCACAAAATTCCAAGTACTCCTACTTCAACAAATTAAAGGCAGCATTAAAACAAGCGGTTAGAGATGGCATCTTAAAATACAATCCTGCGGAGCAAGTCCAGGGATTCAAACAAGGAGAACCACAAAGAGAGTTTTTAACCTTAGAAGAAGTACAAGCATTAGTAAAAGCAGATTGCGAAAGCAAGCAGCTAAAAACTGCGTTTTTATTCGCTTGCCTTACGGGTTTAAGATGGTCAGATATAAATAAGTTAGTTTGGTCAGAGGTGCAACATTCTGATGAAATGGGCTACTATATTCGTTTCAGACAACAAAAAACCAAAGGAGCGGAAACCCTACCAATTTCCGAGCAAGCTCGTAATATGTTAGGAGAAGAAAAGGAAAAAACAGAGCGTGTTTTCAAAGGCTTAAAATATAGTGCTTGGCACAATGTTAAATTAGCTCAATGGGTACTTCGTGCAGGTATTACAAAAAACATCACGTTCCATTGTGCAAGACACACCTATGCGACCCTACAGCTTACAATGGGTACAGATATTTATACCGTATCAAAACTATTAGGTCATAGAGAATTAAAAACCACTCAGATATATGCCAAAGTAATAGACAATAAGAAGAAAGAAGCAGCTAATAAAATTCAACTCGATTTATAATATGGAACTAACTATTTTTAAAAGCATCATCTATGGCGACCTAAAACCTTGGGCAAGTGATGCAGTCAATGAAAAGTTTTACAGACAAAATTTGTCTCCAAAATTTATACAGCCAAAACAGACTATAAACGAGTATTACAAGGCATTAAAGGAAATGCACAAGAACAAGCCTAATCTATTCAAAGAAGATGGTTTGGAAATTTATCTTTTGCAACCAGATACAGATATTAGCCACGATATACTGCATCCATTAGTAGAAATCCAATTAGCAGAACCAACCACAGCAACACAAAGGTTTTATCATTACTTGCTTTTGAATGAAGCTACAAGACTATCGGACAGAGTTTTTAAATGTGTGAATAAGGACATTGGAGAAATTCAGAAAAAAGAGATAGTTCAAAATGTAGTGAAATCCTGCAAGGACTTATTATTAAGAATAGGAACAGACCAAGACAGCTTTACCCAAACCGACTTAACAGCTTATGTTATTCCTCAACTCATTACTAACGTAATTCGTTTTCTAAAAGAAACTGAAAAATTATATCCTCAATTCCTTTCGGAATTACCGTCAAACAAAAACGAGCTTTACGGAGAACTACTTCAACAACCCATTCCAGACATAGAGATTGACAAAACAACTCCTGAATTTCAAACCGTAAACAATATTCTTTTAGGTGTAGATGATTATAAGTTTGAAAAAGATACTCGTTTCTCATTCGGTTTTACTGGAGATATAATAAAGCTAAAATCTACCTTATCAGCTCTGAATATTAATGTAGAGTTATTGAATGAAGATAAAACCACAGTTGAACAATTAGTAAGCGTATTAACAAGCAAGGATTTAAAGATAGGTGCTCCTCAAATTCACTTGAATTGTGAAACAACCCAATTCAGTTATATAGTTTCAAAAATGGAGCAACACTTTAGCAATTTTAATCCTACCACTATTGAGCAATCAAACCTCTTTTATTCCAAAAAGGGAACTGATTTAAAACGTAATAATTTGTATAAAAACAAGAACAATTACCCTAAAGAACAAGGCACTATTGATGACATTCTCAGACAACTGTAAATAAAAACAGTAAGATGAGTAAGATATAGTAGTAAGACGTTACCGTCTTACTGATTACCAGCCTGTTACGATAGAAGTTTGCAATAGAATTTATTGTAAAACTTTTAAAAATCGTAACAAAATGAGTAACGAAAATTTAATTTTAGAAAAGCTCAACAGACTTGAGCAAAAGATTGAGGAACAAAACCTCTTAAAGAAAGAAGTACTAAACTTCAATGATGCTTGTAGCTATTTAGATATAAGTGCTTCGCATCTGTACAAACTTACCAGTCAGAAATCCGTTCCGCATTTCTGCCCACAGGGTAAAAAACTCTATTTCAATCGTACCGAGTTAGACGAATGGTTACAGCGTAACCGTCAATCTTCTACGGATGAAATCGAAAAAGCAGCAGCCAATTATCTAATTCAAAACAAACGCAGTTAGAGATGGGCTTTTATCATCCTTTAGACGAAAAGTTAGAACAGATAGACGATAGACTATCAGAACTAACGCTTATGCTTAAAGACAAGCAAAGAAGCAATCCTGAACAAGTGTTTTTCGACACTCAAGAGTTTCTACAGATAATGAATGTAAGTAAGCGTACCGCCCAATATTGGCGAGATAGCGGACTCATAGGCTATTGCCAAATTGGGTACAAAATCTACTACCGCTTATCAGACATACTCCAATTGTTAGACCAAAATTTTAAAGCACCTATCAATGGAAAATAATCACATAAATACTTCTAAAATGGCATCATCAACTATATATAAAAATTTCAATCAACCCATAGAAAATAAAGCCTTACTACTGATAGTAAAGGACGTTATTGAGGGCAAATACAAAGAACCTATTGAAGCTATCCGTATGGCTATTGGAATGGGTAAACCAGAACGAGCAGACCAATTCAAAAAAGAATTAGTTGCCTTTACACCGTCAGCAACTTTTGAAGGTGGTCGTAAAATGGAATACTTTAAAATGTACAGCGGTTTTGTACACTTAGATTTTGACAAGTTAGAACCAGACGAGCTTCAAGAAGCGAAACAGAAAATACAATCCATTCCTTACACTTTTGCTTGTTTCACAAGCCCAAGCGGTAATGGCCTAAAAGTGTTTATTGAAGTTGATACTACTATGGAGCAGCATAAATCCGCTTATGCACAAGTGCAAGCGTATTATGAAAAAGAAGTTGGTATTGAAGCAGACCCAAAATGTAAAGATATTACAAGGTTGTGTTTTGTGTCTTATGACCCTGACGGATATAAGAACATTCAAAACGAAAAGTTCAAGGTAAAAACCGAAACGGTTTTACAACCTATCACACCAACAGCACCCAAAACAGTAGTAACACAAAATCTTAGCAATAATGAAAACAGTAATAGTTCAGAAATCTTTACCGAGTGCATCACATTCACCGAAAACAAAGAAAGTTATTCAGAAGGCAACCGAAACAATTTCATATATCAATTGGCTTGTAATTGCAACAGGAGAGGAATCGTGTATGATGATACTTTGCATCTTATTCTAAATACCTACGACTTAAACCAAGATGAAATAAAAGCATCTGTAAAATCAGCTTATGATAATAATGCTATGCAATTTGCAAGCTATCAAAGTTATAGACAAACAGCACAACCAAATGAGATAGTAAGTGATGAAGATTACCTAAAAAACACACCCACTTTTGACGAGCAGTTATTTGACAACCTACCTGAGATATTAAGAAAAGGTACAATGGCATTTACAGACCCAAGAGAACGTGATGTTTTTTTTACTGGTGCATTATCTATTCTTAGTGGTTGTTTACCAAATGTTTCAGGCGTGTATGCTCAACAGACCGTATTCCCTAATCTGTTTTCGTTTATCATTGCTCCAGCAGCAAGTGGAAAAGGTGCTTTAAAATTTGCTAAAATATTGGCAGACCCTTATCAAGAAAGTGTATTGGAACAAAGCAATCAAGATAAGTCCATTTATGAAGCCGAATTAGCTCAATACAAGGTAGAGCAACGAAACCGAAAGAAAGACGACACAGAAACACCAGAAGAGCCTGTAAAACCACCTTTTAAAGTCGTATTTATTCCTGCAAACACCTCTTATGCAGCTATTTTACAACACATACAACAAAATGAGGGGAAAGGAATTATTTGCGAAACAGAAGCAGATAGTATGGGGGCAGTTTTTAAGCAAGATTGGGGCGGATATTCAGATATGCTCAGAAAAGCGTTTCATTCTGAAACTATTTCTGTTTCAAGAAAAACAGACAATGAATATGTTATCATTAAAGAACCTAAAATTTCTGTGGCGTTATCAGGTACGCCTGGTCAAGTAGCCAATATCATTGCATCCGCAGAAGATGGTTTATTCAGTCGTTTTTTATTCTACACTTTTAAGGTGGAGCAACTTTGGAAAGATGTATCGCCTTTCGGCAATACCTTAAATTTAAACGACCATTTTGAAGCCTTATCACAGAATGTATTAGATATGATTCACTTCTTAGAAGCAAATCCAACGCAAATACACTTATCTAAAGAACAATGGCAAACGGTTAATTACACAGGGCAACAATGGTTGACAGAAGTAACCACCTTTACAGCAGAAGAAGCTGGTAGTGTAGTAAAACGTTTGGGTTTAATTCTATATCGTATTTGTATGATATTATCCACGCTTCGCAAGTTCGATAATGGAGATTGTACCGAGAATGTTACTTGTACAGATGAAGATTTTGAAATGGCATTAATGATAGCAAATGTCTATCTACAACACAGTTTGTTAATGTATAACAACCTACCAAAGAAAGAAGAAACAGGAGTTTTTAAAGGTGCGAATAACAAAAAACAATTCTTTGAAGCCTTACCGCAAAACTTTAAACGTGAAGAAGCCATCATCATAGGGAAGAAATACCAACTCAAAGACCGTTCTATTGATAATTTACTCAAATCCTTATTAGGTTCACATCTCTCACAACCCAGTTACGGACACTATCAAAAAACTACAGACAAGCTGTAGTTTGCAACCTTTGCAGTTTTTGAAATTCTTCTTGTGGTTTTTGTTCTTGTTTGTTTTAAATTTGTCTATTTTTGACAAACGTATTTAATACAAATAAATAAGCAATGAACAAATTCGGAGACTTAATACGGTCTAAAAGAGAAGAACAAGAAATGCTACTCAGGCACTTATCCGCAGAGTTAGACATTGATACCGCAATGCTTAGTAAAATAGAAAGAGGAGAAAAAACCGCTAAACGAGAACACATAGAGCCTTTAGCAAAACTTTTTAAACTCGATTATAACGAACTGTTTTCACTTTGGTTAGCAGACCAAGTGTTTCAGTTAGTAGAAAATGAAGAACAGGCATTGCAAGCTCTACAGATTGCAGAAAAAGAACTCGTAAAACTTAAAAAATAATCAAGTGAGCGAATTAGTACCCAACAATAATAACTTTATTCTGTACACCGCCCCAAGTGGTGATGTAAAAGTTCAGGCTATTTTGAATGATGAAACCATTTGGTTAACTCAAAAAGCTATGGCAGAACTTTTTTCGGTAGGTATTCCTGCTATAAGCAAGCATTTAAGTAACATTTTTGAAAGTGGAGAATTAGAAGAAAATTCAGTTATTTCCATTTTGGAAACAACTGCATCTGATGGTAAAAACTACAAAACCAAATACTACAACTTAGATGCCATTATTTCTGTGGGTTACAGGGTAAATTCTACCAAAGCTACCCAGTTTCGTATTTGGGCTACCAAAACCCTAAAAGAATACATCATTAAGGGATTTGTAATGGATGATGACCGTTTAAAACAAGGTACATCCGCTTTTGGTAAAGATTATTTTAAAGAACTATTAGAGCGTGTACGTTCCATTCGTGCCAGTGAGCGTAGAATCTACCAACAAATCACAGACATATTTGCCGAATGTAGTATAGACTACGACCCAAAATCAGACATTACCAAGAATTTTTATGCTACTGTACAAAACAAATTTCACTTTGCCATTACAGGCAAAACAGCAGCCGAAATTATCTACCTAAAGGCAAATAGCAAAACCGATAATATGGGCTTAACCACTTGGAAAAACGCACCTGAAGGAAGAATTTTAAAACAAGACACCAAAGTAGCCAAGAACTACCTACAAGAAAAAGAAATCAAACAATTAGAACGTACCGTATCGGGGTATTTTGACTATATAGAAAATCTTATAGAACGTAGAAATACCTTTACAATGGAGGCTTTGGCAGACAGCGTAAATAAGTTTTTAAGTTTTAACGAATACAAGGTATTAGAAGGCTTAGGCAAGGTGTCTCACCAACAAGCCATTACCAAAGCAGCAAAAGAGTACGATAGCTTTAACAAAACACAAAACATAAATTCCGACTTTGATAAACATATCAAAGCATTGGAACAAAAAAATAAAAAATCTAAATAACTATGTCATTAGAACTACAAATAAACGGTAACAAAATATTTGCTCCCCTATTAGGGAAAGAGTTGATAATGACTCCTGAAGAACACGTAAGACAAAAATACATTTGCAGATTAGTAAATCATTATGAATACACTTTAGAGCAAATGGCTCAAGAAGTAAAACTAACAGGTTCTAAAAGAGGAACAGGAAGAGCAAGTGCGGATATTGTAATATGGCGTAGCAAAGAGGATAAACTCAAAAAGTTGAATCCAATTATTGTGGTAGAATGTAAAGCCGATTACATTACTATTAAATCGGAAGATTACTATCAAGGTCAAAACTATGCTCGCTTTGCAAATGCTCCGTTTTTTGTAACTACAAACGAAAAAGAAACCAAGGTTTTTAAAGTTAATTTAGCGGTTACACCTAAAACATTAAGTGATGAAATCTTAGATATTCCAAACGCTAAAGAAGCCAATAGCAATGATAAAATTCAAAAGTTATTAGAGCAAACCAAAGCATTTGAAAGAGACGAATTTTCTAAACTACTTTTTCAATGTCATAACGTAATTCGTAATAATGACAAACTTTCTCCAGAAGCAGCATTTGACGAAATAAGTAAAATTCTCTTTATGAAAATCAGGTATGAACGTAATCCTGATGAAGATAATATTTTCACATTAAAGCAATTTGAAAAACAAGAATCTAATTACGAGAAAAATATTCGTCCTGTTAATGTAAAACGTAATGGTCCAAAAGACGACATCCCTTATATGGATTATTGGTTTGAACTAACCAAAGATGAATTTGAAGAAGATGAGCTTTTTGATGTCAATGATAAAATTAGAATCAAACAAGGTTCATTTAAAGAGATAGTAAAGAAATTACAGAAATACAATCTTTCTACTACATCTGATGACGTAAAAGGTATTGCATTTGAACAATTCTTAGGTGGTACGTTTAGAGGAGAATTAGGTCAGTTTTTTACACCAAGAACAGTCGTAGATTTTATCGTAGAAGTATTAGATCCACAAGAAGATGAAGTAATGTGCGACCCTTGTTGCGGTTCTGGTGGTTTCCTTATTAAAGCATTTGAGTATGTAAGAGAGAAAATTGAAAACGATATTAAATTAGAAAAGGACAAGGTTAATAAAACCTTTGACGAGATAAAAACAGCAGACCAAGATGAAGAGAAGCTAAATGATATTTCTAACGAAATCATTCACAAATTAGGTTTTGAAACACAGATAAGAAAACGTGAAGAACAGGAGAAAGCCAAAGAAGCTGGTAAATATATTTCTCGTTTAGAAAAATTATCATCCGCTTGCATATTTGGTACAGATGCCAATCCTCGAATGGCTCGTACTGCCAAAATGAATATGATTATGCACGGAGACGGTCACGGAGGTGTGCATCACAGAGATGGTCTATTAAACATCAACGGAATATTTGAAAACCGTTTTGATGTCATTCTTACCAATCCGCCTTTCGGAGCAAGAGTAGAAAAATCTTTATTGATTACTAAAGCAGACCAATTAACAGATGAAAAGCGTATAGCAAAATACAAGCAAATGTATGGAGAAGAAACATACGCTAAAGCTATGCTTCAAGTAGATAACAATATAGATAAGCCATTATTAAATACCTTACATATTGGCAAAAACGGTATGAGTGGTTTAACGGAAGTATTGTTTATAGAAAGATGTATCCGTCTATTAAAACCAGGCGGAAGAACTGGAATTGTTTTACCCGAAGGCGTTTTAAATACACAAAACTTAGCAAAGGTTAGAGAATACTTTGAGAGTACAGCAAAAATCATCTTAATCACTTCTATTCCTCAAGATGTATTTATGAAAAGTGGAGCTACCGTAAAATCCAGTTTGGTATTCTTAAAAAAGTTTACCAATGAAGAAGCTAAACAATGGAAAGAATATACTGCCCAAGCTACTAAAACAGTAAAAGCAAAATACAAAGACGAGTTAGAAGAGATTAAAACCAAATTAGCCCTAAGAGGTAAAGATGCTTTGGATACAGCTACTAAAAAAGAGCTACGCCAAAACAAAAAGAAAATAGAAGTCCAAATACAAGAAGAAATAAAAGCGATTGTAAAGGAGAAATTTGATTACGACATACCTATTGCAACCGTAGAAAAAGCAGGAATTAGTAGTACGGGTGGCGTAATAGATAATGAACTGACAGACATACAAACAGAGTACACACCTTACAGAATTAAAAATGAACTGTGGAAAGAACTCAAACCTAAGTTTGAGTACAAATGGAGCAGTAAAACAGGCAAAGCAGAACGTATTAAAAACGATACCGAAACCCAATTAATAGAATGGTAATGGAAGTAGCTACTATGCAAAATATAAATTTCATTAAGTTTTCTCAATTATACAATTGGAGTGTTCAATATTTATTGGATGAGCAGTTTTCTTATAATCAGGATTTTCCATTGGTTGCAATTGGCAAATTTTTAAAAAGAAATAAAACCAATATTTTAATTGAAAACGGAAAGACTTACAAAAGGGTAACTATTAAAACCAATAATGGAGGTGTCTATTTACGAGATATTGCCAAAGGAGACAAAATTGGAACTAAAAAACAGTTTACAATTAAATCTGGTCAATTTATAGTTTCTAAAATAGATGCACGTAATGGTGCTTTTGGGGTTGTTACAGATGAAGTTGATGGGGCCATCATCACAGGTAATTTTTGGACTTTTGATGTAGATTATAATTTAATAAATCCTCATTACCTATCTCTTATCACTACTACGCCTGAATTTATTAGATTCTGTGAAAAGAGTAGCACAGGTACAACAAATAGACATTATTTACAGCAAGACCTGTTTTTAGAAGTACAAATCCCTTTGCCACCATTAAATGAAGCAGATGCTATAAAACAAGGTATACCTACAGGTATTACCCAAGAAAAACTCGTAGCTGAATACAATCAAAAAATAAAAGAAGCGGAGCAAGCAAAACAAAACGCAATAGATAAAGAAGCTGAGATTGAAACTTATTTATTAAATGAGTTAGGAGTTAAAAGTACTCTTTCTGTTAATTCTAAAGGGCTACGTTTTATTAAATTTAAAGATATTGACGACTGGAGCACAAAGCAGACAGATACAAATAATTTGTTGTTCTCGTCTAAGTTTAATAATAAGAGAATAAAAGAAATTGCAGAAATAAACCCAACTACCAGTTTTTCTCAATTAAGCAATGATTTAGAAGCTTCATTTATTCCAATGACAAATATATCAGATGTTGATGGTGAAGTAAAACTATATAGTCTAGGTAAAGTAAGTTTATCATCTGGTTATACCAAGTTTGAAGATGGAGATTTATTATGGGCACGAATTACTCCCTGTATGCAAAATGGAAAATCTGCAATCGTTCAAGGTATGAAAAATGGTATAGGATATGGCTCAACTGAATATCATAGAATTAGAACCAACAGTAAAATACTTACAAAGTATCTTCATCTTTTACTAAGAAATAATTTGGTTTTAAATTCTGCTAAAAGCTATTTTACAGGTTCTTCGGGTCAACAACGTGTGCCTAAATCTTTTTTAGAAAATTTATCTATTCCTATGCCTCCTGAATTAGTTATGGAAAATATAATTAATACTATTCATCAAAAAAGAGAAGAAATAAAATTGGAAAATAAATTATCGAAAACACTTCAAAAACAAGCTATTGAAGATTTTGAGAACATCATATTTAAACCTAAAAATGAATGAAACAAAAAACAATCATACAAGTATGGGGCAAACAAGGTTGTGGTAAATCAGGTACTATCAAAATCCTTAGAGAAGAACTTATTAAAAACTATATTAATACTTCGCATAGTTACACCTTACCATTACCAGGAGGAGAAATTTCAGATGTATTAAATTGTTTAGGTTACACAGTTGGTATAGAGAGTATGGGCGATTATTTGTGGGCTTATAACTTACACGACCGCTTAAACGATTATGTATTAAAACATAATTGCGATTTAATTATTTGTGCCAGTAGAGTTAGAAATGACGTATCTCGTCATATCAAACATTTGGCAGATACACACGGCTATAGACTTATTAAAGTCACTAATTACAGAGGAGACGAGCCTCCTTTTATACCAGATAGTTTAAATCAGCCTTCAGCAATTCATTTAGCAAATTTGGCACATCAAGTTTTAACAGGATTAATTTAATAAGATATGCAACTATTAAACCTATACATAGAAGATTATAAAGTACTGCAACAATTTGATATTCAATTTTCAGAAGACTTTACAGTAGAAGATAGTCTTAACGTGATTATTGGTAAAAATGGTGCAGGCAAAACAACATTAATAGAGTGTTTGTTAAAAATATTTTCTTCACTTTATAGTTGCAATAAAGTAGAAGATGTATCAAAAATTACAAATAAAAAGTTAGGCTTTCAATTTACATTATCCTACTTCATAAGAACGGAAAAAATAATTGAGGCAGCATCTACTTTTTCTGAACATAAGATTGATTATGTAAAAGTAACCGTTAGTAATATTAATAAAGAATGGCTCATCTTAGAATATGAGGATAAAAAATTAATCAATCAGGATGTTAATAATTTCCTTTTTAAGTCTCAATACACGCTACAAGATTTATTACCGAAAAACACTGTACTTTATTATGCAGGTTTTGACAGTAGATTAAGTGGTTTTGTTCAAAATTATACTTCAGATTATTTTAAAGAATGGTTCACATTTTTAGAAAATGATAGCAAAGGGTTAGATATTAATGCACCTGTTTTTTATTTTAACCCAATACAGTTTAACTTATTATTGTTCTCTATTTTCTGCAATCAAAGTTCAGATATAGCAGTTTTCTTTAAAGAGAAATTTGGTATTGTAGGCTTTACAGAGATTATTCTAAAAATGAAAATGCCTACTTGGCACAGAAGTAATCCTGCAAGTGAATATTGGGGAGCAAAAGGTATTTTAAAAGAAGCCTTATTAAAGTTTGAAAAGGCAAGTCAAGACACAGAAGTTTCAAAAAGGAGTATAACGCATTCCTACTTTATTCCTGATGTTCTAATTGGCTTGGTTGGTTTTAGTAGTGAAGATTCATTTACAAGCGAAAAAGAGGTTTTTCAATCTTTAGTAGCATTAGATATAATGGGCTTATTAGACGAGATTCAAATAACATTAGTAAAAGACACTAACGGGATTAATAGTGAAATTTCAAGTCAAGATTTAAGTGAAGGAGAAAAGCAATTAATCTCTATTTATGGTCTAAAACAAATTCTTTCGTCAAATGAAGAATCTTTATTTCTATTTGATGAACCGGATACGTTTTTACACCCAAAATGGAAAAAAGAGTTCTTCAAAAACATTTATTACGACCAACAGAACACAAAAATTCACTACGGAGATTTTGATATTATTACTACGCATTCTCCAGAAATCATAGGAAATATAGACTTAAACACATCATTAAAAAGGTTGGTTGATGGTAAAATATATGATAGTCCATTGTTTGTAAAAGGGAGAGATTATAATTCAATCTTATATGAGGCGTTTGATTCAGTTAAAAGAGGAGAATTTGGGAGAGTATTAATAGATGAATTTTATAAACTTCTTGAAAGCAAGCAAATAGATTTAGCTAAACAAAAATTGGATGAAATTATAAATACATTCGGTTTAGATGATGTAGAGACACAGAAAGCAATTGATAATTTTGATGATTACAATTGATATGAAATACATTAATAAACAAATAGCGTTAGAGCCTCAAACTTTAACATTATATCGTAATACTACGCCAAATGCCCATTATAAAGGTTTTGTAGACACCGATAGTTTATTGAAACAGGCTTTATTGAACGAACAAGGTTATTTATGTGGCTACTGTATGAAAAAAATACCTGAAGCTAATGGCAAGTATGTTTCTGTTGAGCATTACATATCACAAGAAAAACACGCAGACTCTAATTTTACTGAACTTAGGCATAGGCAGTCTTCTTTACGCTATAATAATATGCTTGCAGTATGTGTAAATAATGGTGTTCATTGTGATAAATCCAGAGGCAATTTACCTTTTAAAGTACTAAATCCACATCATATTTCTTGCGAGCAAAGAATAACATACACATTAACAGATAAAGTTGAAAGTAAAAATAATGTATCTGTAGATTTTGATATAGAGTTGTTAAAACTCAACTGTCAAAATTTAAAAGAATTAAGAGGTTTTTTTTGGCTTGAGGCCAAAGAAAAATTGAAAAGAAAACATCCAAAAGGTACTTGGACTAAGCAAATTATAGAAGCCGAACGTCAAATTTATATAGATAAAAAAGCTGGTAAGTATAAAGCATTTTGCAATTACATAATTTTTAGATTCAATCACCTTTTGAGTTTGCCAAAATATTCTAAATGATTAGATTATGAATAACCTTACTATAAATATCATCCCATTCAAACACCCTTCTATTCAGAAGGAGTTTGGATTTTATACCGAGAAAAAAGAAGGTTATTTCCCTATACACAGAACCGAGCTTCCCAATGAGTTATGGGATAGTCAAAAAGAAGAAGTTGTAAAACATAAATTCTACTATACTAATTTTGAAGATACAGAAGATTGTGTACTCAAAACAAAAGTAGATTTATACAGCAGTACAAAGTTTGCAAAGCATCTTTATACTCGTTTGGTTTATCAATATTTCATTGCTATTGCAGATGCAATACAGTTCAATTATGTAGGCGATATAGAAGTGTGGTTATTAGATGCTAAAGCATCAACAACCAAATACAACAGTTATAACAAATACACCCTAAAAATTGAGTTTTCAGGTTTAACCAAAAGTCCTGCATTGCTATTATCTTATGATAGCACTTCTAAAGTTGCTACTACAAGTATTGATGAAATCAATATCCCTACGGAATGTTTCAAAACAGTAGTTTACAACAAAGAAATACAGCGTTTTAAGTACCTTACAGAAGATGCAAAACAACATTTAGACCAAGTATATCCATTACTCAATATACCGCTTAAAAACCATTTAGAAATACCGCATACAGTACCAAGAAAAGGAAATAGATACAAACCTTACTTTAATCATATAACCACTTTTTACAACAACTATCTAAATACAGATGAATTTAGAGCCATACTACCATTAGATGAAAATGGCTTTTTTGATATTCCAGAAGATGAAGTGTTGCAAACACATTATCACTCAAACAATTTAAGGTTTTATGATGGTGTAGGTATAGACCCAAAAGCAGGAATGAAAAATCCTGGTCCTTACAAATCAAGTCCACACGATAATGTAAGGTTCTTTTTTATCTACCATAAACCAGATAGAGCAGACTATGTAGTTAAATTATATAACTATTTTGAAAAAGGCTATAAGACGTTCTTTCCACCACTAAAAAAACATATTCGTCAACCATTTTATATGGATAACGATACCAGTTTAGCATTTGAAAGTCCTGATACTGCAATAAAAGAAATCAAACATCATCTAATCAATTTAGAGAAACAACCAAATACAAGATATGTTGCGGTTTATGTAAGCCCAATACATAAAGAGGATGAAGATAACAAACACTTATATTATCAAGTAAAAGAAGAGCTTCTAAAACACGAAATAACCTCACAAGTAATTTACAAAGAGAGTATCAATAATGCCTATTTTGGTGCATTCTTAGAGAATATCACACCTGCATTGTTAGCTAAAATAGACGGTATTCCTTGGCGTTTAGATAGAGAACTCAAACAAGAGTTAATTGTGGGTGTAGGTGCTTTTAAATCAATGGAAACCAATACTCGTTTTGTAGGTAGTGCATTCTGTTTTAATAACAAAGGAGAGTTTAAAGGATTTGATTGTTTTAGAGATAATGAATTTGACTTAATAGCTGGAGCAATAGGAAAACAGATTTTAAAATTTGTTGTGGATAATGATAACAAAGCAGAAAGACTAATTATTCACTACTACAAACCAATAAGCAAAGACGAAATAGACCCTATTCAAAAGACTTTAGGTCGATTAAAATTAGATATTCCAATAGTTATAGTAACTATCAATAAAACAGAATCAAGCGACTATGTAGCGTTTGATACCAATGATGATGCCTTAATGCCTCTAAGTGGTACTATAATAGAAATTGCACATCTGAAATATCTATTATTCAATAATGCCAAATACAGTAGTAACGGTTTTGCAAAAGACCATCCATTCCCTGTAAAACTAAGTCTGTATTGTACAGAACAAGACTATTTTGAGGATATAGCAATTGTAAAAGAGTTGATAGACCAAGTATATCAATTCAGCAGAATGTATTGGAAATCCGTAAAACAACAAAACTTACCAGTAACCATAAAATACCCTGAAATGGTAGCCCAAATATTCCCTCATTTTGAAGGCGATAAACTACCAGACTTCGGTAAAAATAATCTTTGGTTTTTATGATAAATAAAGAAAATAACACACAAACTTCTGATAAAGAATTAGACGTAAAACTTAATAGATTTTCTAAATTATTGATAGCGATTGGTTTTTTGGCAATAGCACTATCATTCTTTGCACCTTATCTGTTTACATTACCAAATTTTAGAGGTTTAGACTTTACTGAAACAGGGCAAATTGGAGATACAATTGGCGGTATAATGAATCCTTTTATTGCAATTGCAGGGGTTATTGCTTCTGGTCTTGCTTTCTATTTACAGTATAGGGCAAATATTTTGCAACGTAATATGTTTTACAAACAGCTCCAAGAAAATAAAACACAATTTGAAACTGAATTAGCAGAGCAAAAGAAGCAATCAAAGTTAGATAAATTTGAAGCTCAGTTTTATGAAATGCTTAGACTTCATAAGGAGAATGTAAATGAACTTGAACTTAAAGCAGCTCGGAGAACAACTTGGAAACCATACGGAGAAGATGGAGATGTAAAATATAAATATGACTATTATACAGTTTCAAAAAGAAATGCTTTTGTAGAGCTGAAAAACGAATTTGAGTACATACTTCTGATTTATAAGAGAGCCAATAATATAACAGAGTTATCCTCAAAAGACTTTCATAATTGTTATCAAACTTTTTTTTGGGGTATATCTATTCCAATAAACGCTACTTTGGTTGAAAGAATGCAGCCTTTTGATGAAGCAGATTATCGTAGTTCATTGTTAGAAATTCAAGCCAAACAGTATTCTGAAGAGATTATGGATGTGCCTGACAATATAAATTTTGACATTCAAGCATTTAGAGGGCATTCAGAGTTTTTAGGTCATTATTTTAGACATATATTTCATACGGTTAAATTTGTTGTAAATCAACCTGATAATTTCATTTCTTATATTGAAAAAAGACAATATCTAAGAGTTTTACGTGCTCAACTATCTAACCACGAGCAAATAATGTTATTTTATAATTGGTTAAGTGGTTATGGTAATCCTTGGGAAAATGATAAAAATAAGTTCTTTACTGAATATACAATGATCCATAATTTATGGTATCAATTATTAATTGAAGATAGTTTCATAAAATCTAAAATTCAAGAGTTACGTGATAAACCAGTTGAATTAAGGAAAGATGAACTTTTTGAAATTGATTAGTTATTTATTATAAGGTGTGCCACAGGCACGTCTTTAATAACGGTTGGTTCCGTAGGTTTCTTTCCCCAGCCTATAAAAATCCAATGTTATTCGTGCCTCATAACTCCTCTGTCTTTTTATAGGCTTCCGCTCTTCCCACGCTACAGTTGTTATTTTCTGTCACACTTTTTGCAAGCCCACGCTAATTATAGCACATTACTATCCTCGTTCCTGCGGTAGTAAAAAGCTATGCCAACACACAAAAGCAAAAAGGCGTATGCACTCCAAAGTACCGCTCTGTGCAACTTGTGCCAGAAAATAACAACCCAAAGCTACATTAACATAATGTGGCATTATAGTACATACCACAAGGGCTTCATTGCATTACGGGCTAAAGCCTATGTCCTATAATAACATTATGTTAAGTATCCGCTCATTGCCAACGCTTTAAACCTACTTCACCAACCGAAAGACCAACAATTCCCCACCACCCTTTTCAGCGGTCAGAAAAAAAATAAACTATGAGTTAATGTCGGTTTATAGCAGGTACATTCCATTCTTTCATTTCGTGCCTACATTCTTTCATTGCATATACCCACTAACACCTAATAATGCAAGCAAGAGTAGCTCATTCTCTACACTCCACTAAGCCACACACTATTCCATTACGCAATCCGTATGCAAGCCCACCGCACAACAACTTTGCAGTAAATTGTAAAGTTTGCAAAGTCTGCAACCCTGCAATGCATACAGTATTGCTTCATTCCATCCCACCGCAATTAGTTCCGTTTCTTTCAATCGCTACACTTGCCACACACCAGCCCACGCTTTTAGAATAGGTATAGTTTATTTTTTTTCTGGTCATATTTCCCCAAAGGAATTGAACAACCAAATAGGCATTTTACAAATAAGAGAGTAAGTAAAGAATGTTATGCCAAAAGAATAAAAAAGGCAGCAAGTATAGGCGGTTACAATTGGTCTGAAAAGGTCAAGCCCTACGGGTTTTAAAAAAAATCTCCACCCACAAGGGGTAGTATTTTCCTTAAAAACCTTGTCAGTCCACTTTCCACCACCAGTTGAATGGCTTTCTTTTTTTTTCGTTTTTTTCTTTGTCAAAAAATTTTGTGAAGGGGATTTCGGAAGCCAACTAAAATTCTCGGAAAATGACAAAATTCACTCTCAAAACTTACAGACCATCAGCCGAAACTGAAAAGCCACATTTCTACATTCTGAACAAAGGGATGAACAGCGGAAAGCCACTAAAACAACCTTGTCCGAATTGCTTCATTTTGATAGCACCCACAGAGGAAGCCAAAGAGCAGTTATATTGGTTATCCTTTGGGCTATGGCGTGCAAAATCCTTTCATTACTATTTAAAAGGTTCAGTTATTCCATTCATCACAAAAAACGACCTTAAACAAGGCATTTTAAATGGATTTGAACAGGCAAATAATGATATTCCAATTTTTAAAAAGTCGGTCAAAGCCTTACAGCTTTTAGAAGAACAAGAAAAGGTTTATCAACTTAACCTAAAACTCATTGATGATGCACGTAGGGCGGTTTTCTATCGCTATATTTCTAAAAAGCGATATTCTTAGGGCTACTCATAATTGAGTACTGTATAAGTCATATTATAGCCCAATATGATTGCACCGTCTTAATAAAAAAATGCAAACCTTACAAAGTGCAAAAAAGAAAAGCCTACTCAAATGAGCAGGCTTTCTTCTAATTCCATAAATCTCTAAAATGGCATCTTAGAATATTTCGGAAATCTTTAAGGCGTTACCTTGTGCAAATACATAGTAGTTTGAACCTACTTCTTGATAAAACTCAATACCGATAGAGTTTAAAACACTTACATCGGTTGTCATAGTTGGAGAACCTGGTAATGTAGCAACCAATGAAACCAAAGAGGTAACAGAATCCACAGGTAAATAAGCAGAATACTGAACATCTTTCAATTCATTCAAACTTGCCTCTTTAGGCTCATAAACCTTTGTAGTTGTGTTGAACTCATAATCAGACAATACTGAAATAGCATTGATAATTCTAAAATGAGTTGCACCGGCTGGAATGTTTAAGTAATTCAACGGATTGAATGCAGGAACATCTAAAGTTGAACTATCACGAGTACCAGCAGGAGTAATTGTGAAAGGAGCATTGAAAGCACCATTGAAAGAAGTAAATCTGTTAAAATCAAATCCTTTCAAATAGTTTGGTACAGCCGAAATCAAAACAGCTCTTTTTCCTCTGGCTTCTGAACCATCTTCTAAATTGATTTTCTTCATAATAGCAGTCAATCTTCCAGTCACTTGACTATCTGCCATATTTTTCATTAGGCTTGCTAATCCGACTCTAACAGATTTACCTGCCATTGCACAACCTCCAAATTCGTTCATATTTTCACGAGTTCTTTGAAATGCTGGGTCAGTAGCAATTTGTTCAGCAGTTGGACCACCAGTCAAACCTGCAAAATAACCTTCATTTCCTTTAATTTTAAAATGTCTAATATCTCCAAGAGTACCGACATATTTTAGGGGACCTTTCTGTCTTGCCATTTTTCTAAATTTTTAAATGTTAATAATAATTCTTACTATTACAAAGATAAGCCTAACATATTGACTGTCAATTCATTAACAAACGTAAACAAATGCAAACAAGTGCTAATAAACAAACAAGGGTAAGACCACACTATGAAGTGGTTAAAATATTGGACGGAGATGGACTAATCGTTAAAAATATTTTTACAAATCTTGAAGAAGAAATAAGGCTATTAGGAATTGATGCTCCAGAGATAAAAGTTTGTAGAAAATTAAAACAAGATGAAAGAGAGGTGAATATCTCAGGCACGTATTTAATTGAGTTGGGTTTTAAGTCTATGAAATTTCTACTTAAAAAAGCCAAACCACAAACAAGCGTTACCATAGTCCAAGAACAATCAAATCTTACTGATGCTTTTGGAAGAACATTAGCTTATATCATTTTGCCAAATGGCAAAACGCTTAATGAAATAATGGTCAGAAGAGGTTATGCAAAGCCATACAACAAGGTTTTCTGTTCAGAGCTACCAAAGTACCAAGCACTTAATTTGAGGGCTAAAACAAAGAAAAAAGGTTTATATTCGCTTATCAATACGTTCTAATCTCCCTACATTTACTTGCTCTTATTGTCTCTTATTTATAGTTTATTGTTGCCTATTTGTTGCCCAATAAACATAACTAAATGATATACAGTATTGCTTTACTTTTTGTATCGGGAAATAAATAGTTATCAATATTTCATAGTGTTTAATTTAAAATCAGACCTGTTTTGGTGAAAAATAAAATCAGAAAGCTCTCATTTCTTGAATTTAACAACTTCATAACTGCTTAAATAATTTTCAAAATATATCTTTATCTTTTTGTAAAAGTTAGTCATGCAAAAAATAAAACAATACTTAAACAAGATATCTCCTATATCCAAAAATTCGTGGAGTCTAATCAAGGAGATGTTTACAGAAAGAACATACTATAAAGGAGAGTTCTTTGCAAAAACAGGACGTATAGAAACCAAGTTGGGAATTCTTCTGGATGGTGTTTTTAGAGCTTATATATCTATAGATGATGGCTCTCAATATACCAAAACTTTTTTTACCCCAATCCATTTTAAAACCCCTGTACCGTTTATGGGGGCACTTTCTTCTATGACCACCAACACCATAAATCAAGTAAATATAGAGGCTTTGACAGAAGTGAAGTTGCTAGAAGGAAAATATGAAGATTGGTTGAGTTTAATAAATAAAAACAGAGAAATTGCCGAATGGAGCCGAAAGCTTACAGAACTTTTTTTTAGAGGAAAAGAACAAAAGGAATTAGAATACTTTACTCTTCAGGCAGATGACAGGTATAGATTATTTAAGGAAAGGTATCCCGAATTAGAAAGTTTAATCAATCAATATCATATAGCACAGTTTATTGGTATTACTCCCACTCAATTATGCCGGATCAGAAAAAAAATGCTACTGGATAAATGATTTATTTACATATGTAAATAGAAAACAAATAAGTCAAGCTTACTTTTGAGGATTACTTCTAATTAAATTTAATGAATTATGAAAAAAGCTTACACCATATCCCTTCTTTTTTTATTGTCTATATCTTGTAGTAATGATGATGATAATTCTTCTAAAGATTGTTATGATTGTAAAAGGGTCATTCAAACCAAAAACGCAGATGGCATCCAGATATTAAGACAAGAAGATATACTTGTATTATGTGACAAAACAAAAGAAGAAATATTGGATTATGAATTAAAAAACACCAAAACTGTAAAAACAGATAGTGGCGGAACACAAGAATTTTTTACTACTTGCCAACTCCAACAATCACAAAAATAAAATCTAAAACGAAATGAAAGCGCTTAAGACAATACTTATTGCTATTTTAATGATATTGGCAGTAACACCTATTATAGCACAAAAAAAGGATCATAAGAAGAAAAATGAAATCACTGCACTTAAGTTATATGAGGGGCCTCAACTCTCAGCAGAGCAACAAGTGCAAATTACAACCGTTAATGAGAAAAAAAAGTATGCTTATTTTATTGAAGTAGATGGCAAAAGTATACCTGGTAATGGTTTGATGAATGGAGCAAAAGGAGTTTTGCTTTTACCCGGAGAGCACAAAATACAGCTTAGGTTTGTTTCCAAAGGACAAATTGCCATTCCGGTAGAGCCCTTTGACCTTTTTTCTTTTGAAGCAGGAAAAGAATATCTGGTTAAATTTGAGTATTTTCATGGAAAAGGAAGCTATCCAAATAATTTGGAAAACACTAGTATAAAGCTTTGGGTTGAAGAAAAAGGAAAAGAGGGTGTGCTGATGGAAAAAACAGTCAATGGATATGGTATAAGTATTAAATAGATTTTTTTTATACCTGTTTTGATTTTCTTTCTTTCAGGAAATCATCATATTACTTCTTACTCGAACACCTGCCGGTATTTAAAGATAATGGATGGATGAAAAAATGGTTAATTTTTATTTTGAAGCATAGACGGGAAAGAGAATTTTATTGCGATAAATTAAAAGTGTGTAAATGGCATAACATCATTATAATCTCAAAGACAGCCTTGCCAAATCAAACAAAAGCTCCAACCATAAAAGATCATCCATTCCTTTATTTACAAGGGTTTATACCGATTATACTAAATTTTTATGCTAACATCAATAACCCCCTTCTTGTTTATAAACAAGAAGGGGGTTATTGATACATGCTACAGATTCGCTGAGCAATTAACAGAAATGAAATTATCTTCCCTGAAGTGCCTCATATATATTTATTGGTAAAAAATTATATCGTTGTTCATTATCTTCTCCATTAGAGGCCGCATACAACTCGTTAAAAAAACGTACTGCACCAACAGAATAATTTATTTTTTCTATCCATTTATTGAAGTTATTTTCTTTTTTATCTGTAGTAGTATATTCAAACACTTTGGCTTTTAACTTTTCTAATCCTTGGTCTGTAAAAACAGGGCGTGATGGAAATATTTCAAACTCTCCTTCTTCAATATCTAATGCTAACTTAATCCAATCCACATCAGATCGGTATTGCTCTAAAAGTTTATTTTCTAAAGAGTGATACATTTCTTCTTCAAATACAATTCTAAGAGTACTTCTTTCATCAATCATATCTTCAATCCTGAAGGTAAGAATACCATTACTAGCCAGGTGATATTGCCCGTCATTATTACTCTTTTCAAGAACAACGGTAAAAGGGATTCCGTTTATGGTACTAACTGTAAACTCTTTGTTATTTATTCGTTCAAGGGATATCTGGTCGTTTTGTGCTTGCATTTGCATAAAAAAGCATAGAATTACCGGTATCAATAATAGCTTTTTTGTGTTCGAAGTCTTTACTCTGTACATAGTAGATTATTTTAGGTTCTCAAAGTTATAATTTCATAAGCTGTTTTCAAAACCTTGTGTGTACTTATTTCTCTTTGTTTCAGAAAAAATGTTATATAAAAAATCTTAGCTCAAAAAACATGTTCATATATAAACAAAAAACTCCAAATAACCACCCTTGATTTACTACAGTTTTAAGTTTTTATAAAAAGTAAAATTTGGAGGAGTTACAAAAATCATTATTTATGTGATTTTACAGGATCAAGAGTTTTCTCCATAAAGTTGTATAAATCCTGCATTTCCTTTTTTCCTGCTTGTTTTCCTAAACTTCCTGCAAAATAAAGTACAAACCATATAATAAACAGGAATATCATTGCAATTACAGATAATAGATACGGTTTTTCTAATCGTATATTAACATACATCCAAATCAGGGCTCCAATAAACAATACAGCAACTACAAAATGTAAAAACATAAATAATGTCCATACTGTAGGACTTGGACCAAAAAGCCCTTTAAGTTGAGGTTGTTTTTCTTCGATTTCATAAATTTCTAAATGAAGTTGTGGCGACCAAAAATGTTGTTTGTTTTTTGGTATTCGTATAAAAACGTGGTGATCTATTCGGCTTACTACAAAATTTGTATTGCTCTTTCCCTCTTTCTCAAAAGCTTGTAATGCTTCTTCTGAGGAAACATTGAGCTCTTTAAAGAATCTGGGGCGTAAAACAATATCTTTTGGAATTTCCATAAATGCAATTAAGCATCAATGTTAAATTTTTTTATGATTTTAATTTATGATTTTTATCAGTTATAATAAAAAAAATAAAGGTAAGAAGTCTTACCCTATTCCTTTCATTGTAAGCAAAGTAGTTACCCAAACAATCACGGATGAGAAAAATATACCGATAGTGTTTGCTACAAATGCTTCTCTTTTTCGGATTTTAAATAAATATGTTGCAATGCTTCCTGCATACACTCCAGTACCAGGTAAAGGGATCATAACAAAAAATAGCAGTCCCCAAAATCCGTATTTCTGAATTTTATCCCCCGACCCTACTTTTGCTTTTCGAGCCACATAGATTGCAGATTTTTTATATGTTTTCCATTTAAGAAAATAATTATTTACCTTTTCCAGAAAAAACATCATTAAAGGAAAAACCAATACATTGGATACAAAACATACCACAAATACCAAATAAATATTCAGCCCTCTGAACATTCCATAGGGAATCCCCACTTTTGCTTCTCCAAAAGGAGAAATACTCCACAAAATTGCAATAATTATATCCTGAATCACAAGTTAACTTTCTTAAGATTTGCAAAGTTACAGTTCTAAATAATTTACACCATACTTTTAAATCATAAAAAACGATTAATTTTTTGTTTCCTACTATTTTCTATCTATGATCTCCCATACCCAATCTATAATTTGCTTACTAATATTATCGTTCCATTCTCCTGGTTTAAAATTATAACTTGAACTATAATCTTTATGAATGGTTGACCAATGATCGAGATCAGTATATTTATATAGCTTATAATCTTGGTTTCCTGATTTTTTAAGTACTTCTATAATCATATCATTGTCTGTTTCAGACATTATCCAATCATTGGTTCCCCATCTTATTCTAACCGGCACTTTAATTTTTTCCCATTCTGCCGCAAAGTTAAAATCCTGTAATTGGTGGTAATATTTCATAGGTCTCCCATACATGTGCTGCAATCCTTGTCGATGATATTTTGTATACAAGGGATTTTCTTCTAATATTTTTTGATAGCTCTTTTTTTCTATAAGCATTTTATAATATAACGGTATGTATACCATATTCATTAAATCATAGATTTCTTTTTGGGATTTACCTTCTATTTCCAAAATCCTCCTTTCTATTTCCAGCATGTGTTCATACCAGGATTTAAAAAAAGTACCATCTGAAATTACTCCTGCCAAATTGTACTTATTTGCTAAGTAAGGTGCTATGGCGCTTCCCATACTATTACCGTACACCACTACCTTTGTTGTGTCAATATATGGTTTTGATTTTAACATTTTAACAGCAGATTCGTATCCGTTTAATTCTGTTATAAAATCTGTTGCGCCACAATCTCCTTCACTATCCCCTACTCCTGGTTTTTCAATCCTTACAAAAACCATATTAGACTTTTCTGCCAAGTCTTTAATAAGTTTTATCCAATTATTACTTCTATCTGAGTATTTTTCGACAGAAGAACAGCTTAATCCCTGAACCAGAAATATAGCAGGTAGCTTAGTTTTTTCTTTGGGTTTTGTTATTATCACCCGTTGTTTTATACCATAATCTGTTACAATATCTTCATATAGTGTATTTACTCCTTCGTTGTTTTCTTTTGGTAAAGGATTTAATTGTACATTTTTTTTGATAAAAAACTCTCCTCTTTTTACTTCAATTATAGTTTCTTGACCTGATTTAATTGCATATAATATTGCACCCCAATCTTCACTATTTTTTATTAGCCTGTTGTTAACCCTTATAATAATATCATTTTCTATAAAACCAGCTTTGGCTAAAGGAGTGTTTATTGTTACTTTCTGGATTTTAACTCCCGGGGTTTTATTGTCTGGCCAGGATATTTTCGCTTCAAATGATGCTCTTCGTGCTAACTCCTGAGTATATACCGATATTGTGAAGAAAAAAAACGATACTATACTTATAAAATATTTTGTCATTTATCGTATTATTAAGATTATTTAATGAGGCAATCTATATTTTTGATTGTTTTGAAATAATAAACTTATACGAAATCCATTACTTTTTATTTGAAAATATAGTTTTACAGGATATATGACCACCGTTTCTGAAGAATTGAGAAGAAAAAAGAAAATAAGCATCCAGATACTATTCTGGGTTTTGTATTATATCTTATTTAGTTTTATCTGGGTAAAAAATAATGATTACAAATCCTCTTTCTATTTAGAATTCATACTACTTCCTATTAGAATATTTGCGGTTTATTTTACTGTTCTTTATTTAATTCCTCAATTTTTACTAAATAAAAAATTTATTAAGTTTATTTTGTATTATGCCATATTACTTATTATAGCAGGAGTATCTCAAAGGTTTTTTATATATTTCTTTTTTGACAATAAAGAAATCTTCAACATTGTTGAAATTCTGGAAATAAACTTACTTATACGATCGATAATACTAATTAACAGCACTATCTTTTTTGTTTCTTCAATTTATATCCTACATCTTTATTTTAAAGAAAGGTCTAAGAAAGAAATCCCTACCAATAACTTTGTTTTATTAAAATCCAACAGACGTGTTTACAGGGTACAAACTAAAGATATTATATACATAGAAGGGTTAGGTAATTATGTTAACTATATGATGAGTGATGGTAAAAAAATTACGGTATATCAAAGTCTAAAAAAATGCTTAGAAAACCTTTCGGATGATTTTATCAGAATCCAAAAATCTTCGATCATTAATAAAAATCATATAAAATCATATAATAATGAATCTGTAGAAATGACCAATGGAGAATTTATATCTATCGGAAACTCTTTTGACTTTAACCTGTTACCAATAGAGTAATACCTGTTTTAAAAAAAATAATTATAGCTTGTTTATTTTATAACATATCCATACATATCATCCATGCTTTTTAAACCCAATAAATTAATTTTAGGGTCTATAAATAATCTTGATGGTCTTCCGTTAAGAGATACTTTAGAGGTTACAAATATGGATATATTATTATATTCTTTTTTATGATATTCTTCTTTTAAATATTGTGCAAATTGCCAAATCATATCTGGTTGAAAACTCATTTGTTTTTCTTGTATACTTGTTAAATGGTCTGAAGGGTATACTGTAAACTTTTTATTGGTATCCTTATCTATAATGGTAAACTCGGTAAAACCATTTTTTTCCATAATCATAACATGCCATGCAAATCGAAGTCCGTTTTCTGTCCACAAAACATTATCGGTCAAAATATAATGTCGTAACGGAAATAAAAATTGAAAAGTGATAAAGAATAACAACAAAGGTATCGCCATTTTATGTGTGACATATCCTTTTGTCGTTGTTTCCCATTTTTTTAAAGGAACACCTATTTTTTTAGAAATAGTTTTCCACTCACTGTTTGTTATAAAAATTAAACTTCCGGCGATCATTAACCAAGGAAACATTCCTATATTAAAAAGTATATAAGTTAAAACATGAAATACAACCACCAAAACATAAGCCCAGGGTCTACTCTGTTTGTTCCATAACAAAAATGGAATACTAAGATCATATAGCATACCACTCCAACTAAAAAAATATGCAGTAGTGTCGTATGAAAACAACGGTCCTAATACTGGTATATCTGTTCTTGCTTTTAGCCATATTTTAAGAGGTTGCCCGTCTAATAACCAATCTGATTTAAGCTTGGCAATACCTCCAAAAATATATACTACTGCTATTTGTATTTTTAAAATATCTATAGTCCAGGATGGTACTCTGGATAGTCTTATCTTTTTTTGTAGTAAAGCATCTACACTATAATTGCGGTGTGCAGGAATCCATATTAATAAAAAGGCTACTAAAGAAGCAAAATAGTAGTGATTTAAGTACCATGATTTTTCTATCAATTCTAAATAAGTAAAGGATAAAAAAAACAAAATGGCAGATACTCTGTACAACAACCCAATACTTATAAAAAATGCAAATACAGCAGATGCAACAACAATTATATACATTGTTGTTGCATCTGCTGGCTTTATCCAATCAAAATATTGATATGTAAAATGCATTTTTGGAGAAATATAACAATCTTCAACCCAACCTTTCCATAAAAAACGTATTTGAGAAAAACACATTAAAATCCCAAAGACTATTCTGTAAATAACTAATGGCACAATAGATGTTGATTTATTGAATATTGCTAATACTTGCTTAATCCCCATCATTGTCATTAAATGTTATCGTGGACCCTAAAATATTAGCCATGTCTACTTTTATAAGCACCAATAAATCCCTAAAGGAGTCTTTAAGTTCTATTACTGATTGAGGGTTCACTATTATTTCTTCTTGTAAAGTGCCATTTATAGCATCTAATTTTGTTTGACAAACAGAAAATTGGGTGCTTATCTTATCAGAGAATTTTTCGTTGCCAATAAGCGTTAAGAAATCTGTAAACCCAACACGAAATGGTGTTTTTGAAAAATCACCGGTAAAACATTTTTCTAAAGCCATGAGGTGCTGTTGAAGAATTTCTTTTGAAAACCCGCTATAAAATGCCTCTAACCGTTTTGGCTCTATCCTACCTCCATTAGTATCCCCCAATGCGTTTCCTAATTTTGAGATTATGATTTCCTCTATTAAAGTTACCATAGCATTTATAACTTGATTTTGGCTACCATTAATTCCGTTTTCCAACGCATTTACAAAACCTTCTTTATTATCTTTCCAAAGCTTTTGCAGATCCGTAGATTTTATTTTTAAGTTTGTACTCAAAGCTAATAAATACTCTAACCTTCGGGCAGCATTTTCACTACCTGTAAACGTATCCAATACTACCTCATTACCTTCAGGAGAAAAAATAAGGTATTCTATCCCTGATATTCCTTTTGAAGAAGATCCTATTGAGGCTATAAAGTTTGTATTAAGCACTGCTGTTCCTTCAATATTAGCATTAATTTTTGCTATATCTGCAGGCCAGCGATTAATTTCAAAAGAAATAAAAGTATTGGCTATTTCACCTAAATCATATAGCTCTAATTGTTTCCAAACCATTTGTACATCCTTCCATTGCTTTTGAATGTTTTGTAGATTGGCAAGTGTTGTTTGTTCTTTAAATAATGAGATCGAAACTTCTAATTCCCCTGTTTGTTTTACAAAATCTGCGCTTAGTGGCACTATCGCATTATCATATATGTTTGTTAATTGATTTTTTTTATAAAACTGCACTTCCGAGGTATATTCTGAATCCTCTTCGCAACTAATAAATAAAGAACTAGCAATTGCTGTTACCCCTAAAATAGCGATGTATACTTTTTTGATTGAAAAATTCATTTATAAAGATTTAATAAAGTCAATTAGTTTTGATCTGTCTGTAGCGGTCAAATTCATAAATTTTTCTTTAGAAGCAGATGCTTCTCCTCCATGCCATAAAATAGCCTCTTCAATAGTACGGGCACGACCATCGTGCAATAAATTGGTATGGCCATTAACTGTTTCTATAAGTCCAACCCCCCATAATGGTGGTGTGCGCCATTCTGTACCTGTTGCTTTAAAATCTGGTGTATTATCTGCCAATCCATCCCCCATATCATGCAATAGCAAATCGGTATATGGCCTGATAATTTGATTTTCTAATGCCTTTATGGGATACGTCCCGGTCTTCATTACAGGAATATGACAAGCGATACAATCTGATTTTCCAAATAATTGTTTTCCTTCTAATATTTCTTGTTTATCAAAATCCCTACGAGCAGGAACCGCTAAAGTTGCAGAATATAATGCTACTTTGTCCAGATTTTCATCTGGTATTTCTGGAGTTCCTCCGTTAGCTATTGTTGCACAATCTATAGTTGGAGGACAATTTTCATCTGGAAATAACGATGACGTAATCCCCAAATCACCTGCAAAAGCACCTGCTACCTGCTGTTTTAAGTTTGGTTGGTTACTTTTCCACCCAAAACGCCCCATCTTTATCGATTTTGTTTCTATATCATATACATAGTTAGGCTTGCCTGAAATTCCGTCCCCATTACCATCTGCTTCATCTGCAAACCCCAATATGGTACTTTCGGGAACTGCATCTAATAGGCCTAAACCAATCATTTGGTTAGCAACCCTAGGAGAAACCTGAACATTACCAGCCATTGCGCCATAGTTTAAGTTTACAAAATTATAAGTAGGTTTTTGTAAGGTTACAGTTACCCCGTCTGGATAGGATACAGGTATGGATTCGTAAGTAATTTTTATATTTCCTTCGACCAATATACCTTGTACTACATCGTCTTGAAACTGCCCACCATAATTGGGATCAGGCAGATTAGCCCCTACTGCATTAGTACCTGGGACACTAAGACGAAATAACAATCCTGATGATTTTTCTCCATCAAATAAAGGGGCGCGTCCTCGTCCATCTTTAAAATGACATCCAGAACAGGAACGAGAGTTAAAAAGTGGTCCTAAACCATCTCTTGCCGTGGTAGATGCTGGAGCTGTAACCCAATTTTGGTTAAATAAAGAGTTTCCTGTAAAAAAAAGTAATCCATTATTTTCATCTAAATTAGGAGCCTGAAAACCAAAGGCATTTGGTGAAATATCAAAAACGGTAGTTTCCCCACCAGAAAAAGCTTCGTTTTCTTCTGGAGCAAGAACTACATAATCAGAATCATCATCGTTTTTACAACTAATGATTACTATTGCCATACTTAGTAATAGTATTTTTTTTAATACGATTTTATGTAGCATTAATTTTAATTTTTCAACCACAAAATCAGAACCCAAAAAGGTTCTGATCTGTATTTTTATTTTAAAATAAATTTATTCTGGTAATTCTGAAGAGACTGTAATACCTAATGCAGTACCACCTTCAACAAACTTATCCCCTAATGCTCTAAGTGCATTAACGGCTTCTAATATTTTGGATCTTTCTGTCGTATCCGAAATTGCAAAATCAAAAGGAGCAGCTGTCGCATTTGTTGCAACTTCTGCTAGTGCTAATTGTGCTGTAATTTGTGCTCCTAAAGTTGGATTTTTTTCAGTTATTAAATCTTCCAGGGAACTCCCATCTACTGTACTATAACTTCCCCTATATACATTTGCAATTCCTGCTAGGTTTAACCTAATGTCCCTATGGGTATTATCACTAAAACAAGAATGTTCATCTTCTTGATTTTGGTTATCATAGGCTACAAAAATTCTTTCCCCTGCTAATTCTGATTTAGCTAATGTAGAAATGCCTGTAAGCATATTTTTTAATGCTGCATCCTCTTCAAGAGCCAAAAATTCGGTACGATACTTACCTCCCAATTTCCACTCGTCTAATAATAGTTGTAAATGGTCTGTCAATAATTCTGCACAGGCAGATAAATAATCCCTTCTCCTACCTTGATTTGTTGCGGTACCACCATCTACAAAGTCAGTATATGGCCGTTGTCCTGCTTTTTTATCTGCTGGTGTGGTTAAATCTTGTCCCCAAAGTAAAAACTCTATTGCATGGTACCCTACACTTACGTTTTCTTCTCCACCAACACCATTTAAGGTTTCTAAAACGGTTTTATTAATTGTTGGATATGTTGTAACATCATTAATGATTCCCGAATTAGGAGCCCCATCTACATAGTCCACATAATTTTCATCTAATGGCCAAGAATTTAGTAATCCCTCTGGGCCATCATTATCATCTATTGGTCCATTTGCAAATCTAAATGCTTCGGTTTGACCGTATGTTTCACGAGCCGTTTTCCAAGCAGTTTTGGCTGCTTCAAAATTTGTTTCTGTTGGTGTTGTAACAAATGTATCAATAGACGTTTGTAATGCTTTAGCCCCATCAAATGCATCCTGATAGTTTTTAAACACCAAATTTGCATAGTTCTCTATTACTGTTGATTTTTTTACTAAAGATGAGTCTGTAATATTACTATCGTCATCATCAGAACATGAAATCGCAGATAGTGTTAATACACTCAAAAAATAATATCCAATTAGTGTTTTTTTCATCCTATATTTATTTAGACTTTTTATAAATAAAGTGCAAATGTATTTTTTCGGTTTAAAAAAAACAAGCTTTATTTAGATTAAATTCAAATAAAACAACTAAGTTATTTATTAATTACTTTTTAAAAAGAATCAAATAAATAGCTCAAAAACAAAACTGACCTCATTCTTATAAAGAACAAGGTCAGTCCAACTCAACTAACTATAATAAGGATTCAACAACTAAATTTACTGCATCATTTTCTGAGACAATTCTTGCAATTGCTCTGATTTTTTCTGCATATACTCACTTAGTTTTACCACATCTTCCCCAGAAAGGTTCCCCATTACTTCCTGCGCTTTTGTCCCCAATTCCTGGCCTTTTTGCCCAAGAGAAGCAAAAGCTGTCATATCCTTACTTTCTACTGCTTTTTTATATTCTTCTATATATGCTTCATAAGCATTTACGTATTCCTGAACATTTTTATCGCTAAAACTTGGAACTCCTGCTGTAGCAGATTCCTTAGAACTATTATCTTCCTTTTTTTCGGTTTTCTCTGTGTTTTCTGAAGATGTTGATGTTTCTTTTGTTTCGCTCTTACAAGAAGCAAACAATATTGCTATAACTAAAGAAAGATTTACAATTACTTTTTTCATGATCTGTTTTTTAATGTTAACTATTAAGATAAACTCTTGTTCTTTATTGATGGTACAAATTTGATATATCTCGCCCTTATCTCAAACACTCTTTTCCGTGAAAACGCAGTACCCCGAAAACAGGGGGGTCCATATTTTGGATCAGTAAAAAGGAAAAGGAAATTATACCTTTTTAACCTTCTCTTTTTTATTAATAATTTATACTCTAACTTTATCCTCTATAGAATTTTTAAAAAGAAAGATTGATTCCTCTTTTAACAATTTAGCTTATGACAGTACAGGATATATTACAATGGTTTGAAAACTACCCGTTTCTAATAATAGGTTATTTTGTAGCCCTTTTTGTGATATCTTTATTGGGTCTTGCTGTAGTTAACAGAAGGAATTTTAAATCTCCTATTACCTATTTGTATAGTATTTTGGTTTATGCAGTAGCTATTCCCGGGTTATTAGCTTTAATTATAACTGTATATAGTTTTTTCTTTTTGAGAACAAATTTGCTCGAAATTAATATTCTCGCCTATTTTGCTCCCATAATTGCTATGGTAATAGTTCTGCTTATTATCAATAAAACAGTACCTATGTATTTAATACCAGGGTTTGACAAGCTTTCTGGATTATTTGTAATTATTGTTATTACTTTTATAATAACCTACATTTTACAAAGAATGTTTTTTGGAGTATTTTTTGTTGGAAAGATTCAATATCTATTGTTATTCTTCTTGGCTTTGCTTTTTATATTAAGATTTGCATGGAAAAAAATCACTAAGTAAGATTTTTCTATAACGATTAAATTAATCTTTATTTTATACTGCTTAGTGTCTTCATTGTTTTTTAATATTTTTATTTACCTGAAGATAAAGCTGTTCTACCTTATCTCTTGCCCATGGTGTTTTTCTTAAAAATTTAAGGCTGGACTTAATTGATGGATCTTTTTTGAAACAATTAATATTGATTTTCCCCGCCAATTGTTCCCAACCATAATGTTCTACCAAAAACTCTAATATATACGCTAATTTCACTCCATGCAAAGGATTATTAGGTTGTTCTTTATTCTGGTTTTTATTATCCATTATAAATATTTCTTAATCCTTCATAAACAACAATACTAACAGCATTAGCTAAGTTCAGGCTTCTAATATGAGTACTATACATTGGTATTTTATAGAGTTTATCCAAATTTTTGGTAGTTATATCTTCTGGCAATCCTACAGATTCTTTTCCAAAAACAAAAAACATATCGTCTTTATAATCTATAGAATAGTGATCTTTTTTTGCTTTACTGGATAAGTAAACCATATTTTTATCCTTATTTAACAAGTAAAACTCTTCTATACTTTCATAAATATGTACAGAAATGTGTTTCCAATAATCCAAACCAGCTCTTTTTAACCGGGAGTCATCCAACTCAAAACCAAAAGGTTTTACCAAATGCAATTTAGATCCCGATGCTAAACTTAGCCGACCAATATTACCAGTGTTCATAGGGATTTCTGGCTCTATGAGTACAATGTTATACCCCATACGTATTTGTGTTGTTTTTAATTGCTATTTATATTTCCTTTTGGAATTAATCTATACATTTTATCATTAGTATCCGATAAAGATTCAAGATTGCTATCACTCTAAAAAATAAGGTTTTATGAAAATTTTTAATATTCTAATAACTAGTGTTTAAAAATAGTTCCTATTGAAAAAACAAAATCTTTTTAATAAAAGTCGAAAGGCAACCTCTCAAATGATTAAAATCCTGAAAATTTAATGATTTAACGGAAGGAGGGGGTAGATACTTTACTTATTTTAACCCGACAACACTAATATTTTATTAGAAATTTAAAAAAACACCTTGCAATCTTACCAAAACCCAAATTACCCAAAGGTATTGTTTCCAAAATGTAATTATAATTTAATTCCAAATGATAATTGTATTACTTCGTTTTTAATTTTATCGTTAGTTTTTACAGTATTAATTTCTGAAAAACCATAATTATAACGAACACCTAAATTAAATATACTCTCAAAACTATAAACAATACCTATATTTAATCCGAAATCAAGATCTTCAAAATTATCATTTATGTCTATTTCTTTTCCATCGACATGAGTTTTTTTGGAAATCAAAAAACCAAATTCTGGACCAAATTCAACATTAAAATTATCTAATACCCTGTATTTAATCATTATAGGTAAATCAACATAGCTTAAATTTGTTACAGTTTCCTTATCCATGGTCATTTTTGAAGAGCCTTGAGTTGAATATAGTAGTTCTGGCTGTAAGCTAAACCTATCTTTAATTAAAAGCTCTGTAAATAAACCAATATGAAAACCTGGTATTCTTTCATATCCAGAAGTATTAAAATTAGAAACATTGATTCCTCCTTTAAAACCTACATTTACATTTTGTGCTTTAACAAACGTTAAATTAAATAGTAAAACAATAAAAATTAATATATTCCTCATTATAACTCATATTCAAATATAAAACAAACAAGCATATTTACGAAGCCAGCATAGTTGCTTTTATTTGCTTCACTACTTCAATATGATCCAGTCCATAGTCTTTCCAAGCCAGATTTAGCTCTTTCATATCAAAATGCTTAACTATGGTGCCATACTCTTCTTTTTTACCATTAATAGTAGGATAGCCAATTACATATATGCTATCTGCCAACTCAACTGCCAGCTCTATATCGTGTGTAGAATATATAATGGTATTAAACTCGTGCGTGGTGGTAATTAAATTAAATGCTTTTTTAACGTCTTCAATGTTTCCTACATCCAAGCCTGAAAATGGCTCATCTAGCACCATATAATGACCAGAACATAGTATTTGTTCTATAATTGCAGTACGCTGTCTCTGTCCTCCTGACAACTCATTAGGATATTGGTCTTTTGCTTTTTCTAACCCCCAATCCGACAGGTACTTCATTATTATAGTATGCTTTTCTTCTTTAGAGATGTTCTTTTTACGCAATGCAAACAATAATGCCTGATATACTGTTTTATTCCTGAACAGTGTATATTTTTGATCTACAAAGCCAATATCTCCCTCGTGTACTTCTTTTGCATCATTTTCTATATCTGTAGTGGTATCTGCTATCAATATTTTACCTGTAGTAGGTTTGATTAAACCTGTCATTGCTCTAAACAAGGTAGATTTACCACGCCCGGACCTACCTACAAAAGCAATTACCTGCCCTGTAACATTGTTTTCTCTAACCACATCTTTTTCTACAAAATTTATATCTTTTATTACTGTTTTATCACCATAAGCGACACTTAAGTTTTCTACATATAATAATGTATTGTGCGTGCTATAATTCATTTATCTAAATTTTGGAGTATCTAAAAAAAGCTTTTCTTAAGTAGTCTAATACAAAATCTATAGACAACCCTACTAGCAATATTACTATTTGTAATGCTATAATCCTGCCGTGGTTCATAAACTTATCTGAGTTCTTGATCAGGAACCCCAGTCCTCCTGCTGCTACCAAAATAGACTCTACCGTAACCAACATCATCCAAACAATTGCTAAGTTTTGTCGGATCACCTCGATAACATAGTCTATTCTTCCTTTTATAACGACTTCCCACAGTACCTCCCATCGGTTACATTGCAAAGATCGTGCATGATCAAATTCTTCTTGCGGTATAGAACTAATCATACTTAATAAAGAGGTGGTAAGATATGTGCTCATAAATACTACCAGCACCCATACTTGCATGGTTCTTGCATCGCTAATAAGGATTGCCAGATAAAATGATATTCCTGTAAGTGGTAAATATCTAAGTTTACTTAGGGTTTTGGCTATTGGCGCCATTACCGGTATTGTAGATAGGTACGTAACTATTAAAGAAATAATTACGGCTATTATTATGGCTTTTACACAAAGTAACAATGAACTACCTATATGTACTACCAAGCCTTCATTATAAAGCTCTGTAAATCCTGTTAACACTTGTTTTGGAGAAGGAAATAAATGTCGCTCCCCCATACTGGAAACAAACCAGAAAACCAAAACTATTGCTACCCATGCACCGATGATTAGCAATCGATTGTTTTTGCTGATTTTTTCAAATGGTTTAAATAAATGCTTCATAAAACTGGTTGCTAAAAGTAGAGCCGTCTTATATACAAAACATATTATCTTTTATATATAAGACGGCCCTTATTGGTTTACTATCATATTACTTTAAAAGTGTAATCACAACTCTTCTGTTTTTGGCTCTACCGCTTTCTGTAGTATTTGCTTCTACAGGTTCGTCTTCTCCTTTTCCTATTACAGATTGAAAACGAGATTGCGGTATTCCTTTACTTCTAAGGAAGTTAACTACCGATTGCGCCCGTCTTTGGGATAAATCATAATTAGATTCTGTAGACCCAGTATTATCTGTATGCCCTTCTAATCTAAGTTTTGTGTCTTCTGCCTGAATAAGAAGGTTGTATATGGTTTCTAAAGTTTTGGCAGAGGATCCTGAAATATTTGCACTTCCTGTATCAAAATTAATATTCCACTCTCCAGAGGCTAGTACTTCTTCTGCTTCTTTTGTATAATCTGCTTTATAAGCTGAACCTGCATCAATATCATTGATATTTTTGATAAAATAAAGATTTACAGCTTCATCATAAGGCACAATCCTTTTTACAGACTCGTTGAACCCAAAAGGGTTAAGCTCGCTTAGATAAGAAGATACCTGATTGTATACTGCTTTATATCGGTTAGTACCATCGGTAATCCCATAATATTGCATTACATCTGCATAGTTGAATACTCTGGATCCTCCCATATTATAATCGATTCCATTTTTGTTTCCTTTTTGTCCTTTAAACATATCATACCAATATTTTGGTGTTTCCAAATCGTATGTTTTTGCAATTGCCTCAGACGCTCTTACTCGCCACTCATCGTATTGTTTCATTTGGTTAGAGGCTGTTAAAGCAGATTTTAAAATATTACTTACAATATCCGGATGTTTTACAGACCATTCTTTTACTGCAATTACCGTTGTTGCCATTTGGTTATTAAACTCTTTTGTCGAGATAATATCTGTAAATCCATTTAAAGCATCAAAAACCATTTTGTCTCCTGGCGTCCAGGTAGCACATCCATCTACTTTTTTATTGATCGTTTTTCCTGTTAGTTTTCCGTTTTTAACTTCTTTAAGAGGAACTGTCCATCCTGCTTTTTGTGATTTGATAAGTTCTTCGGCAGATTTTATATAATCATCATCTTGCGATGGATAAAAGTTTACTGCGTCCGGATCATACGTAGTAACATCTGGGTTTACTTTTAAACCATTAGCAAAAGCATAGTTTAGTGCAGTAACCCAATCCCCGTCTCCAAGTACGGCAGAAATTAAAGATCCTTTCATACTCTTTGGATCTACTTTCCAGCTTGGTGGCCCAATTAATTTATCCTCTCCATAACTAAGTCCTACAGCTCCTACTACTTGTACATGATATTTATCTTTCCCAAATTTATCATCCAGTGCTTGTTGCATGGTACTAATATAAAAAGGTGCCCCATCCCCCATCATCATGATAGCAAATGCACTTTTATCTGCGTCAGGAAATTCTTCGCCTCTATCAAACTCCTCGATAAATTTCATTTGCATATTTCTTAATTCAGAAAGCCAATCCTGACGGATGATCTCTAAATTAACTCCATTCTTTTCCATTAAAGAACCTTTTGTGGTCTTTGGTCCTCCGTTAGACACAATTATACCAGACTGAGCGTTCCATGCATAAGCTGCCATTCTAACAAGTGGCTTATTTTTTACATCACTAGAAAGACTGGTAGATGGTAATTCTAATTTTTCTGAAGTTGTAACGTTATCTACTTCATCTTTATTTATGTTTAGTTGGTCTAATTGTTTAGCTTCTCCAACTCTTAAACCTGGTGCAAAGTAATATACTGCCCCCAGAATACCTCCTAGCAAAATAATTACAAGAATGAGTTCGGATAATGTTGTGAGTTTCTTGGTTCTTAAGATTTTACCCATTTTTTAATTTTTATAATAATTTTTATTCCAGTTAGTTAGTCAAACATATTTCCAAAACCTCCACTAGCATCTTTATCTTCGGCTGTTAGTTTGTAGTTAGGGTTTTTGTATTTTTTAGAATCCGGGATATAGTCTTTTCCCGTTTTAATATTATCTGCCAATGTATCTAATTGCGAGTATAATTCATCACTATCCATATCATACTTAGAGGTTAACATATCAATATCTGTAAGATTTTCTTGTGTTTTTGCTATATCCATGGCAATAGTTTCTGTTATTACATCCAGTGCATATTCCAGTTCCCAGTCTTTGGTGAACAGCATAGCGGATTTAGCACCATCTGTTGCTGCTTTTGCGGATTTAGCAAATTGGTATTCTTTCTCCAGCATTTTGATAGTTACTTCAAAATCTGATATTTTAATATCTATAGCAGTCCCTGCAAGTGTTAGCTTTCTATCTAATTTACCCATTACATTGGCCCTGCTACCATATTTTTGAATAAAGCTTTTACTTTGCTTTAACTGGTGTGCCACTTGTTGTGATTGTGACAGCTTTTTTGCAAGAGCACTATGTAACTCTACATACTCGTCTGTGTCTTTACCTGCCTGTCCTTTTTGAGCTATAATAGCTTCCATCTTACTTCTAAGAGTTTCTGCCTGTTTTTGTAAAGTTAATACGTGGTCTTGAAATTCTTTAGATTCTTTTTCGGCTTTAGACGCCTCTAGTTCCATATTACTTTTTAAAGCTCTTATTTTTGCTTTGGAGTCCTTAAACACTTTTCTGTTCAAAAGCATTTTTTCTTTTTGTTCTTGCAATTCTCCAAAAGGGTCATGTTTAATTAATGATTTATGAATCCCTCTTGTTACTCTTCGCAAAAATTTAAAGATTACTGGTAACATTAAGATAAAAAATATAACAAAAACAGCTACTCCTGCCAATGCTATTACTTGTCCTAATGCGGTAAACAAAGGTGGAAGAACATATATCCACGCTGCATACCCTAATCCTGCAAATAATGCTATTTTAAGAAAAGTATTTAATCCTTTTTCACCATTTCTCCAATTTTTAGGATTTAAAGATATTTCTCCTTTTTCATCATCGAAATGCTTAAGAATAGGAAGATCTAATAAATGACTTTTTGATTCTTGATCCATTAATGTATTGCTTATATATTACTTTTTATTCCGTTTACAACAACTTCTATCGTTTCTAAAATTTTTGATCTTGCTTTATCATTAGCAACTATCTTTTGATCTATTTCTGAAACTTCTGACATTATATCAGCATCTAAAGACTGAAGTAAATCTTTCTTCACGCTTATCTGATTCTGAATTTCAATTAATTTCTTTTCTAAATCAGATATTTCTGTATTTAAGGTATCTTTTTTAGCTTTTTGTTCGCTAAGAATACTTGTTCTTTTAGCATTGCCTTGAGTTTGATACTGCTTATGTACCTTCTCTATTTCATTTATATAAAAATCTGCTTGTGTAAGAAGTGTGTCTTTGGTTACACTTTGGTCTACTCCTTGTGCCATTGTTAATGCCATCTTATATATAGATGGATCATTTGAGCCTACTGCTTTAATCGCTTTAAAAAACTCATAAAAATCGTATCCTGGTTTATTAAGAGAATCAAAACCAGATTCGTACATTTCTATAATTGTATTTAATACAGTATCACTTACCAAAGTTGCTTTTGGTGGTTGTTCTGGAAATTTTGAAACTGGTTTAACAGATTCTGGAAAAGAATTAGAGACAGGTTGTGATTGTGGTGGTATTTCTGTAGTATTTTTTTCTTCAGAAGTTTCTTCGTTTATAAAAAGACCTTTCCAATTAAATTTTTCTTTAGCCATTTAAAATTTTATTTGATAAACGTATTGGTACTAAAATGTTGGTCAAGGTGGTAAATTTATACAAATTCTAATAAACAACACTGTTTTTTTAGTTTTCTCCCGTCCTACAATTATATATTACCATACGTGTTTACTTTATTTTATTAGTGTTATCTTATTGTAATTTGTTACAGTTTATATAGCTCATAAATATTTTGAAACTATATACATAAAATTCTAAAATACGTTTTTTTTACTGTTTTTACTATTTTTTGTACGGGACTTTATTGATATTTTTCTTTATTCTTCTTCTTCAAAAAGAATAATTTCTTTTACTGTTTTTAATATTTCGGGGATATCGTCTTCGGTCAATGTCATTAATATATCTTCGGTAATTGGGCTTATCGAAATAATTCTATTGGCTTGTCTTTCTATAATTTTTTCAAACAGATTTCTAATTGTTCTTGCGTTACCAAACCCTTTATGTCTTTTTTCATAAATCCTGTCTAATATTTCTTTTAATTTTTCTTCAGCATCTTCTGTTAATTTAAAATCTGATTTTTTTGCAAAAAGTTTAAAAATATCCAACAATGCGACTGCATTAAAATGATCAAATTTAAAATATCTGTTAAATCTGGATTGTAATCCGGGATTGCTTTGAATAAATTCTTGCATTTCGTCTGGATAACCCGCTACTACAATAACCAGATCATCCCGATAATCTTCCATTCGTTTTAATAACGCCTCGATTGCTTCTGATCCAAAATCATTCAATCCTCCAGAAGTAAGTGCGTAAGCCTCGTCTATAAACAAAACTCCCCCTATTGCTGATTTAATGATTTCATCTGCTTTGATAGCTGTTTGTCCAACATATCCGGCTACCATACCTGCTCTGTCTGTTTCTACCAAATGTCCTTTTTCTAAATACCCCAGATGTTTATATATTCGACCTAACAGCCTTGCTACTGTTGTTTTACCAGTACCCGGAGGCCCCATAAAAACAGCATGCAAAGAGTTATTCGAGGATTTTAATCCTTTTTCTTCCCGTATTTTTTGAATCTTTAAAAAATTAGTAAGGTCTTCTATATTTTTTTTGATATCACCAAGCCCTATTAATTCATTTAATTCCTGAAGTACAATCTCTATGGTATCTTCTTCTGGCACTTCATTATATCTTGCTTTTTTTACAAATATCTTTGGATTATTTGTTTTATTAGATATTTGCTTTAAAAACTCTCGTTCTTTTTCTGTAATGGTACCGTCTGCGTTTACGATAAGAGAAGCTATTCTGTTAATAAACGAAATAATACTTAAGGTTTGTTCACTTTTAATTTTTAGCAAAACAGAAGGGAAAACAAACTCATTTTTCATCTCCTCTACTGCTTCAAAAAAAGAAGTTTTTCTAATGATATCTATATTTTTATCAAAATGTGAGGATAAAGGAAGCTCGTTTAATTTTTTCAAATCATAAGTTGTACTTAGATCTCTACCTTGTAGCTTTTCATAAAAATAGACTAAAATAAACTTGATCTTTGTTACTACTTTAAAAGACCCCTGATGTATATTCAAAAAATCTTCAAATACTTTAACTACATCTCTTAAAAGAATATGCTCTGCCTTATAATTAGCACCTCGAAATTCATCTTTTACAACGGAAGAAATTGTATTTGTAAATTCTGTTTTAGTATTTAAGTGCTTACAAATTGCAAATACTTTATCTCCTTCTCTTTTAAGGATATTTATATAGTCTGAAGAGATTTCCAATACTTTCTATTTTAAAATTTTTAAACAAATATAGTAACTGGGGGTTATTATCTTGCTAAAAATAAAAAAATGCCTGTTATCATTAATAATTAATAAGCAAACTAACAAGGTATACCTTAATGCATTTTATTTCCCTAATTTTTTTCCAAAGTCCTTTCCTTTCCTTTTTTCAATTGGATCGATATTGGTTACTTTATATTCTGCTTTTGACGCTATAGTTCCTGCTTCTAAATTTTCTTTTTTCTCAATCTGTGCTATTTGTTCCATAGCTGCTTGCCGATAAAGCATAGCTCCTTCCGGATCACAATTAAACAAATTTGAATAACAGGAAGAACTATTTAAATCTATTGGATTAGGTTCAATTACTTCTGTTGCTTCTAGTATACCTAGACTATTATCTTTTGCAAAGTTCAGCGCTTTTAAAAAAACATGTATTCTATTATCAGAAAACAATTGATCTAATTCTTGTCTAATTTCAGGTTCACTATCATAATCATCGATTAATTCTATTACTTTATCTTTAGGAATGTAAACGCCCGAGCAATAATTCTCAATGATTTGATTGTTTACATTTTTAATCCGTTTTTCGTTTGGCAAAAACTCCTCCCATTTTTTAAAATATTTTTCAAGTAATGGGGTTTCAGAAAATGAAAGTGCAGAGCCTCTGGTATAGAAAAATTTCTGAAAAAACCCTTGAACAACAGCTATATAATATCCATGACTTTTATCAAACACATCGTCTGCTTTAGTTTGTGCTCCTATTTTAATTGTTTCGGCATACTTATCTTTATAGAAATCTTCAATATTATTTTCAGAAGCTAATTGTTCTATTAAATTTTGATTGTCTAATACATCAAAGTACCAATCTTCAATTTGTTTTTCTGATATTGGATGATAGCTTATATCCCAACCCATAATTTTTTATTTTTTTAATCTTTTATTGAGTGTATAATTACCCGATACTTGCCCCGAAACAAAATATATTTTCCGGAAGCGCATCCCTTATGAGTTTGTTCCGGAGGTTGTTGTTTTTTCAAAGATAATGAACTCATTTAATAACTAACCTAAATATATACGCCTACAATCTTAATTTATGACAGAATAACAAAACCGTTTATTTGGGGGATAAACGGTTTAAATTAGGCTTAAAGTTACTTTTATATTGCTATTCTATAATTAACTTTCTAACTTGACTGGCAGAAGCCGTTTCTAACAAAATAAAATAAATCCCAGACGGCAATGCTTCCATATTGTAATCAAATGTATATGTATCTTTTTCTTTTCCTGTTCTGGAATTAATTAAGGTATTGTTAACTATATTAAAAATTTTGAGGCTAATATTCTGAGATTTTGACAAGTTCACATCTACTTTAAACCTTCCTGTATTGGTAGGGTTTGGATATACCAAATAATCAATATAACTATTAATTTCAACATTATTTTCGGCTCCTCTTTCTCCTTCAAACTCTTTATCTACAACAACAACTTTTTTAGTAGAAACCGCAGTACATAATCCTAAATATGTTTTCATCGTTATTTCATATTCTCCCGGAGTGTTAAATATCGCTTCAGCATAGTTATTATCTTCAAAGGTTACTTCTGCTTCTTCTGGAAATATCCAATCTACATGATCCGGTATCGGATCGCTATTATCTACAATCACAAATTCTTCTCCTACAAACACTTGCGTAGAAGCAATAAACTGAGCTGAAATTACATCTTCTATTTTATCAATAAATATACTATCCGATGTTACACACCCTTTAGAGTCAGTAACTACTACTTCATAGGTATCTGGTTCACTTATCTTGATTGTTGGTTCTGTACTGTTATACCCATTTGTAGAAGTCCACAAATATGTTGCATTAGGGTCTGTTATAGTTGCATTTAATACAATACTTTGATCTTTACACAAGGTAATGTCTTCTCCTAAATCTACGATTAACTCTTCTGGGCTATCCAGAATTATCTCTTTGGTAATTTGACATCCTTTACTATCAGTTATGACGACATTGTATGTATTTGAGCATATATTGATCAAGTCTTCTCTTGTATCTCCATTATTCCATTGGTATGTATAAGGGGGTGTTCCTCCTGTTGTTTCTAAAAGTATACTCCCGTTACATCCTTCATAACATGTAGGAATTGTAGATATATGACTTACCACTAATGTTTCCGGAGAAATCGTAACAACCTGATTTGCAACATAACATCCTCTTACATCGGTAACCTCAAGACTATATGTGCCTCCTACAACATTTTCTAAAGCATTATTCGTTTCTCCAGTATTCCATACGTAATTATATGGTGCTGTTCCGCCTTTTACCTGAGCTACAATCGCCCAATCTTCACCATCCCCACAATTTTTGAAATCTGTATCGAATGTTATTTCCAATTGATCCGGCTCGTTCAGCTCAAACGTAAGACTTCTTGTCGTTTCTCCGGCTGCATCAGAGATTATCACATAATAATTTCCTGCTCCGATATTTTCTAATACTGCACTATCAACTCCAACCTGCTCATCTGTATCTGCATTATACCATTGATAATTATATTGTTTTGTGTTATTGAATGGTCTCCCGCCCATTGCCAGTGCACTTAATCGTCCTGTTGAAGTATTTCCATGACATGATATAACACTAACCTGGCGAATTGTAGCTTCTAATGCAGGCGGTTCAAATAAGTCTACATCTTTTATAAATAATTCACAATCATTAGTATCTGTTATTGTTAAAGAGTATTTTTCTACACCAACATTGCCAAGAACATTGGTCATACTACTTTGTAACACTCCACCGGTATCTCTCCACTCATAACGATAAGGAGGTGTTCCTCCTCTTATCTCTACAGTAATATTTCCATCCCTGAGCCCATTAGAGGATGGATAATGTCTAATGATATCGCCAAAGACAAACATTGCAAGTGGTTGTTTTACTCTAATTGTTTTTGCTACTGTACAGTTATTAGTATCCTTTATAACAACTGTATAATCTCCGTAGATTAAATCTTTTATATCTTCAGAAGTCTCGCCATTGCTCCATAAATATGTATATGGAGGCACACCGCCACGTACCGTAATATCAATTTCTCCATTAGTCTCCCCCGCACATTTAAGATGCGTTATTGTTTCAGAAACATCTAAGTTTTCAGGTTGAACAACACTATAAGTATCCTTATCTGTGTTTCCGTTTTTATCTGTAACCACTACGGTATAGGTTCCTGCTAAGACCGGAGTTTCTGTAATAGATGTGGTAAACAATATTTTATCAGGATCTGCTTGTTCATACCATTGATAAGTATACTCTCCCACACCTCCATTTACGATTGTTGTTAAAGGTATTATGGTTTTTTCTCCAAAACATTGAATTGCTTGATCATCTGTTAACGGTATAATTGTGACAGTTAATTCTTCTGGCTCTGTAACCTCTTGAGATATTGATATAGTACACCCATTTTTGTCTGTAACCAAAAGTTGGTAATTTCCCCGTTTTAGACCAGAAACATCCTCACTTGATGATGTATATGATGTGTCTTCCAAATTACTCCAATTGTAAATATAAGGTTTTACCCCTCCATTAACATCGAGGCTAATACTACCATTACCTGTTTGGTATCCTGTAAGATGTGTAACCTCGATATTTGATATTTCTAAAGAAGCATCTGGCTGGTTGATTACTACTGCTTCCTTAAGAGTTGTTGTACATAGGTTATCATCAATCACAACTACGTTGTATGTACCTGCGGGCATATCCCGAAGATCTTCTGTTGTAGCTTCAAAATCAGGATCTTCTGCTTTTGTCCAACGATACGTATATGGCAAATAATCCCCTGTATCGGGATTTTTTGGCCCTCCTATTACCGTAACATCAATCCTTCCTGTTTCGTCGCCATGGCACAGGATTTCTGTAAAAGCACTGCTAAGCGTAACTACAAGGTATTCTGGCTGAGTAAGGTCTATAATAGTTTCTGCAGTAGCTCCTTGAGAGTCATTGGTTACTACTTTATAGGTTCCTGCTTTTAGTTTTTCTAAACGATCAAGAGTAACATCTGTATTGATAGCAATATCTCCACTATTTTCTACTCTATACCATCGATATTCAAAATCTGCGGAGGTAGATTCTATTGGATATCCTCCTTTTACTGTAGCTAAAAGTTCTCCCAAAGCATCATCATAACAAAGGATAGGGTTCTTAATCTCTATATCTACCGATATAAGAAGAGGTTGGCTTATTTCGAAAGTTTTTTTGGCTATACAAGCATTGGCATCTTGTACAGAAATCGTATATGCGCCAATCGATAAATTATCTATATCCTTTGTTGTTCTAATAAAACCTGCATCTCCTAGTTTGTTCCAACTATAGGTATATGTTCCTGTTCCTCCTGTAATATCATTCAATATAATACTACCATTAGTACCTCCTACAGTAGTTGTATGTACTATTGATTTTGCGGTAACCTTAATCTCATCTGGTGAGTTAAGTGTAACTGTTTGGGGGGTTGCTATTTCACAACCGTTAGCATCTTTTAACCAAACATCATAGGTTCTCGCCCCTAATTTTTCTAAAGTTAAATTCGTTAGGTCATCTTCTGAAATATATGTCTTTTTATCATCTATAGAAAAATAATAAGGTCTGGTACCTCCACTAGGATTAGCAATGATTTTTCCATCATTACCCAAGAAACATGAAACATGTTTAACCGCAGGAAGTGGTAAAATCAATTCTTTGGGTTCTTCTAGCTTATAAGAAATATCTGTAGATGTATATCCATCCTCTATATGTACACTATAACTACCTGCTTTTATATCTGATAAAGTATTAGAATTTTCATCATTTATCTTTTTGCCATCCTTAAACCATTGGTATGTATATTTTAATGATCCACCTTTTACATTTGCTGTCAATGCTCCTACCTCATTATAACATGGTATACTAATTGTTTCTTTTATAGACACGGTGAGTTCTTCAGGTTCTTCTATCGGTATTACCAATGATCTTACCTCACAATTATTAACATCCTTTACAACGGCAACATAATCACCTGCTGTTAAACCAGAAACAGAGGTGCCAGTATGAGAGGTTAGAACACCATTTCTCTCCCATGTTATGCCATAATCTGGTGTTCCTCCTGCTACATTTATCTCTATTGATCCTTTATTATCATTAAAGATGTTGTTATGTGTTACACCAACAATGCTAATATCTATTCTACTAGGTTGATCTATCAATTGCCTATCAGATATCTCAGAATCACAAGTTATTACATTACGATCTCTTATTCTAAAACGATACCCCGAAGTTGTATTAGCATCTAAGGCAAATACATTACTATCTTGCCAAACCGAAGTAGCTGCACCTGTCCATAATGCGTATTGATACTCTCCGGATTTCCCTCCTATTGCTGTAATGGTTACAGAAGACTTATCTCCATAACACAATATGGGTTGGATATCAATACTGGCAATAGAAATTGGCTGAGGAACATTATCAAACTGAATTCCCGTTTGTTCTGCTCTGCCTCCTCTTTTATCAATAATAACCACATCATAACTACCTAGATTTCCTGTTATTATAGTACCTGTACCATATCCTATACCATCTTTACTCCATGAAACGGTATAGGGTGCATACCCTCCTCTTAAATTAATTATTTCCAGAGATCCATCTGCATCAGAACAATTGGGCTCTTGTTTTTGTATGTCAAATTGTATTGGTAATGGATCTTCTATTTCGGGTAAATTAATTGGTGGAATTGTAGAACATCCTTTTGCATCGGTATATACAATGGTATGGTTTCCTGCCGGAAGATTTGATATCGTTGTACTACTGGCTGTAATTGTACCGCTTGTAAAAGATGTAGAGCCGTTTAAAAAAACTTGATATTTATACATGTATCCCACACCTGTAAATGGGGTGCCACCTCTTACCCTATTTATAGTAATAGTTGCATCTTTTGCATTGGGGACACTGGGATGAACCACTCCATCTGCAAGTATTTGATGCTCGATTTGTGCAATAGCATCTATTGTAACAGGTATACTTTTATTTAGGTCTGTAGCATTATCTTTATCAAAACACCCTCTGGAATCCCTTACTTGTATGTTGTATGTTTTTGGTGGCAACTCTTTAACAGTATAAGGAGATTCTGGTAAAGAAACCCATGTTCTCCCGTTATCCAAACTATATTGATAGCTTCCTGTGCCACCGGAAGCCGTAATTATAATTTGCCCATCCTTACTACCATAACAGACTTCATCTCGTATTTTTTCTGCATCAAATCGTACTCTGGAGGGTGCACTTACAGAAAATAAATACTCGTACTGTTTACAAAAAGGTGTGGCACTATTTCCTCCTCTTTTATATCCGCTAACCTCTATTTTATAGTCCCCTACAGTAATATTTTTTCCAGGTTTGTATTTATACCCCCATGTACTGTTATTAATTTTGGTAAAAGATTTAATATTTGTGTTATTATCGACACTTCGGTATGCGCCTGTTCTAACATCTTTTACCAGTAAATTAATATTAATTGCTTCATGATCCTGTACCTGTCGATCAAAAAACAGTGTAAACTCAGCTGTAGCACTATAGGAACATGCCATAGGCTCTATTTTTGGTACTCTAGCTATTTTTGGCGGTGGTGGTAGATATTGTACTGTTACTGGTGTTACTTTTTTAGGAGAAATATAACAACTTGGGTTTAATCTAATATCTATGTTTTTGGTTAATGCTTTTTTTTGATCTTCTGTATTTGAATATATATCACTAAGTTTTATTGCAACATCAGATCTGCCTCTTACATTGGAAACCAACCTCCATACCGGTACTTCCTCATATTTATCCAGGTCTCCGTTTTCATACTTTTTTAATAAAGCAACAGCTGCTTTCCATTCTATGAGCAGATCTCCACAAGCACCGCCGCTATAATACTTGCAGCTTTCATATCTATATCGTTTATTTTCTTCATCTTTCTTTGCATTTATATATCCAATGGATAACTGTCTTTTTTTATTGATATGATCCAGAAACTCCCATACATATATGTCATTTCCTGATACAAATCCAGATGGTGCTTTTATCCCAATTGCACCATCTGCACACCCTTGGTATATACTGGTATTAGGTCTGCCATCTGCAAAATTTAGTTCCAGATCAGGGGTTATATTGATAGTTGCTTTGCTTCCAGGACCAAATCTCCCCTCAAATATTTCGTTTTTAGTATATGTTTTATAAAAACAATGTGTATCCCCCACAGGTATTCTTTTATTTAAATACCAAGATTCGTTACACTTATCTGATCCCGGTTTTTTATTTCTTTTGATAGTGGCACTATATATAGTAATTTCCCTAATTCTTTTAGATATAGGTATTTTTTTAGAGTAATCAAAATCCTTATTCATTACCCCTACAGTATTGAGCGGTTTATTTAAAAGATAATCCCTGGTACCATCCTGATATACCAAAACAATATTCATTAATCCATTTCCTTTTGCATCTGTACAAGTTGCAGACAATTTTTTTGCTCCTCCATTTATAGTTATATGCCCTTTTATATTAACAGTATATGTTTGGGCAGATATCTTAATTGAGGTTAATACTATTATTAAAATAAATATTATCTTTTTCATAGTTTATGGTTCTAATAATTTACTTCAATTTTTTTTAATGGTGACTTGGCTCCCGAGTTAAACACGGCTTGCAAAATATATGTGTAATTGGTGTTCACCTTTACATTACTATCAAGAAATTTTTGATCATGATCGTCTTTAAACACCTTGTACAAGGTTGGTTTTGTTTCTTCTTCTGCCCTATACAGGACATACTCTACTACATTATTTTCTGTATACTTCCAGTTTAACGAGATTTCTTTTTCTTCTCTATTTACCAATGCCAAAAACTTATTAATTTCGGGTTTTATGTGAGTATCCGGCAAACTAATAGTTAAAGGGGTTACCGGCTCTGATTCTAATCCTGATTTGTCTATAGTAACCAACGTATATAAATATGTAAGCATGGGTCTTGCACTAACATCTTTATATTTACTTTCTGGAATCATAGTCTCGGCAATGAGCTCCCAGGGAGTATCTTTTCCTTTTTCTTTTCGATACACTATTGTTTTTTCTGCATCTGCACTACTACTGGTTACCCAACTTAATTCGATGCCCTCTTGGTCTGTGGTAAAAGATTTAAAAACCGGTTTGGTTGGGGGGATGACGTCGGGTTTTTTTAGCATGATTACTTCAGAAAATGCTGAGGGGTTATACCGTTTGTCAAATGCTTGTACTTTATAAAAAACTTTATCGTTTAGTGTCTTTATATTTACTGTATCTACAATTTCGCTTTTTGGAATAGGACGAAAAGTAATCTGAGTAAACTCTTCTTCCTCCAGATTTGCTTTAAAAACACGGTATCCCAAAAAATCTGTTTCCGTATTTCTATTCCATTTTAATTGTACTACTCCTGTAGAATCAATTATTCCTGTTATCCCAAAAGGTACTGCTGGTGGAATGTCATCTACGGGCTGCACCATTTTTGGAAAAGAAGTTCGTTTTGTTCCGTCCAATCCTACAGCGGTTATAGTAAAATAGTTTATTGCATCCAGGTTTTTGTAGTTGATGGTCCTGGTGTTTTTTGAGATATTAGGCACTACCACCTGATAGTTTTCTTTAAACACATCAGATCGGCTTAACTCAAAATATGCTGTAGATCCCATCCCTTCATCCGGAAACTCCCATATAATCATTGCCGTGCTATTATCCGGCATTAATTTGGCTTCGGTTATGGCGGGGCCGTGCTTTAGTGCTTTTGTTCCTTTACCAATAAATACTTTTGAAGTTGGTCCTACTTCTCCAAAAGGAGAAATTCCTTTTACCCTATAATAATATTCTTTATTATTTTCAGAGATGCTATCGATATAAAACATTCTGTTTGAAGGGTTTTTATCGTTTTCATTTAGATTTACAATGGGTTTATCTGTTAAAGCATTGTATGTACTCCCTTTATCATCAGAGCGCTCAATCATATAATTGGAATATTGATTTTTTAGAAGTGTGATATCCCAGCTCAACATTATATTTTTATCTCCAGAAATACCAATGAGATCTTGTGGTTTGGGCAAAGGTTTATAATCACTTAACCCCATATATACTCCGCCAAAGTCAATTTTTATTTTTTCTGAAGGAACTGCTGCATATACCCTATAGAGATAACGTTCATTTGGTTTTACATCTGTGTCTTTATAGGCCAATCCTGAATATTTTGCTACTTCATAATCCTGATCTGCTGCAAATAAAGCAAAAGAGAATCGTTGTTCTAATCCTCTTGCCTGATTAATAATAGCCATAACATCATTGCCTCCCTCTTCTAACGATACGTCAAAATCTTCTCCGTAAATTGCTTGTGCGGCTATAGCTGCATGATCATTAGTATTCACAAAATCTTCCCACTGTATCATTGGCTTTGGTACTATAGGGGTTGTGGTTATTTTTTTTACAATGGGGTCTTTTAATAACTGACTCCCTATTGCAACTGTAGTGCGCTCTATAGTATATCCGTATGTATTACCATATTTCCATCCCAAAGGAGTATTAGCTGCCCACCTGAGCATAATAGCATTTTTGGTTACTGTTCCTATAACTTTTACAGCGGCTTTTTGATCGCCTACAGGCTTTTGTGCTGCTCCTTGAAATGGTAACATACCGATAACTCCTACAATATATATGTAGATTATAAATTTATTCATAAAGCATATTGGTAAATTTTATAATTTCGTTTCTTCCTTTTTTTACCTGCCCCGGTAATATATATTGGAGTTTTGTTTTATACTTTCCACTTTTCATTAATGGTAACGGATCTATAATCAATTTAGAATATTTAGATCTTACTTCCCATGGCAGGTTAGAATTTACTAATTGATATCGTAGATCTTCATAGTCTTTATAGTAGTAATACGTTAAATTATATCTGTATGGGTTATACTCGCTAATTTCGCCTGTATACTTATTTTCCAGATAAGTAAGATACCATGCCATAGGTTCTACTCCTTCTAATGGAGGAACACTAACTTTATCGGTTTTTCTGGTTACAGAAAATGTACCTTCCAAGGGATAGTTTTGATATAACAACGGATAAATTTGTTTCTGATAATATGAATCATCAGGAATTGCCCGTGCCATAACAAGTGGAATATTTCCTGAATATTTATTTCCCACCAATTCTGTCAAATCAAAAGGTTCTATTGGATCGATAGTTGTATATAAAACCAAACCATAAGGGTAAGGAACATACTCATACAAATCTTTGTTTTGCTTTAGGGCATTCATTTTTTTATGAAAAGTGGTGTATTGGCTTGTTTCAAAATCAAAAACCAATACTTTTCTTTTTTCACCATTTACGAGTACTCCTTCTATTTCTTTAGATCTAATTTCTATTTTATTTCCTGATTCTTCACCTCCTATATCTGCAGACCTGTAAGATTCTTTAACATTATCTGCTATGTTAGCTGTTGAAGGGTTTAAAACAATCTGTACCGTATATTTTGAGTCTGTTGCCATTTCTTTGGGCAAGCCAAAAGTAATTTGTTTATCTCCTTTGTTATAGCTGAATTTTTCATTCATTTTTTCCCCCATAGTACTCTCCATAACCATCGTCTTATCCCAATTGGCCCCACCTTCAAACAAATAAGATTGCCCTCTCTTCAATTTTATATATCCTTTATCGTACTCTTCTATAAAGAAGTTTTTTTGTTCTATCGCAGGGTACATATACGCTATATTGTTTAATGGTATGCTTTCCGGGGCAGTTCCTGTGGTAAAATTAACCTCCTTGGATTCAAGATATGCTTTGCCTTGATCTTCTATTGTTTCCCAATTTCCATTTCTATACTCTTCAAAATGTAGTTGAACATAGGCTTTAAGGTTTGTATTTGGAGGCAATATCTCATGAGAGTAAAATACTACCAAATCATTATTATCATTCCACTCTATCTCTCCTGCAATTTGCTCTTCGTTTTTGGTTACTTCAAATTTATCCATTAGGATACGATATTTTCGATATCCTGTATCATCCTGTAATTCAAACACTTTATTTATTTGTAGATTAAACGCCACTTGTGGTGCTGCAAATACATCCACATCTACAGTTTCTTCTTTTGGGGACATATCCCCAATTACTACAATCCCATCAAGAGCTCCTGCACCATCGATTTCACATTTTTGCCCTATTTGCACTTTAAACCTAAAGCTTCCTTTTACCAATCCTCCCAATATATTATAATTTCCTGCTAGGTATCCTCTTAACCATATCGGGTTAGGTAATTGAGCTTGCAAGAGCACTGCTCCTCCTCCACTAAAAATGGATACCTTTTTCTTTTTTCCAAACAGTCTAACTTTAAGCCCTACTTCTCCTTGCATATATGCATACGCTTGCCCTGTAGAATACCATCCATTTAACCCTATTGGTCCAGAAGATCCTTTACAATGCGCTTCTCCATAATCTTTTAACATAAAATCAAAACCAATTCCTGCATCAAATCGTGCATAAAGAGCCAGAAAACGAAGATCTCCCGTACTTGTACTAAAGTTTGCTCCAAAAGCCATTCCTCTACCTGCTCCCAATGTATTAAGATCCCTGTTGGCATCTAATTGCGCAGCTTCAACACCTAGCAAGTCAGCTAAAATTTCTGGTGGTGGTGCGCTATTAGGTATGTTATCTCCTGCCATAAAGTAACTCTCTGTTCTCATGCTTGATCCAAGCAGTTTTAACTCTACTCCCAGGGGATCGGTTGGTGTTCCTGCCAGAATATGCCATTCGTCTGGCCCTATATATATATCCATCCATCCTGCACGACCATTTGGTCCTATTCCTTTTAAAATTCCAAAATTGACATATAACTCTGCTGTAGAATGAAATATGCCATTTACAAAATCATATCCAATATATACGTCGCCGCTTATTGCTGCAGTAGGGCTTTGCGCAGGGATTTCTAATCCATTAGCCAAGCTTCCTAATTGATCATTAAGTTTATCATAAAAATCTATTGGCAGGTCTGCTATTAATTCACCATGACCTTTAAAATATATCTCTTGTAATCCTCCTGAGTTTAAGAATGATATACCAAATTCTACTGTTGCATGAAATAATTCTTCTGAGTTTTGAGTTATAATTCCTACTGTGGCTTTCAGTCCAAACCCATTTTCTTTATAGGGTTCATAAATTACTCCAGAAGTAGAAGCCCCGATCATATTATAGGCAGCGTCTTCCTCGTATGTAACTCCTGCCATTTTCATGTGGTTATAAACCCCTCCTCCAAAAGAGTTTAATGCAAAACCTGTAAAAATTGGTATTCCTGTTGGCAGAGTCACCTGAGCATCTGCAAACCAATATCTAAACTCAGGAGTACGTCCGAATAATGCCTTAGCTTCAACCTCCAATTGCATCCCTGTACTAAATTTGGCTCCTACAGCCCCAGCAAAGCCTGTTCCGTAAATCGGATCATCTTCAAAAATAAATATAGCTCCTTTAAGTTCTGTTCCCGCAACTTCCATCTTAACAAACAGTCGTTCCAAGTCTATACCATCATATTTCCAATGATCTCTACCATTATCGTTTTCTTCTAATTTAGCTTTAATAGCTAACTTAGCTCCTCCACCATTACCTCCATCACTTTCTGAAGAAAGATTGACATTAAAATCAAAAATAAGTGCTGCTTTATTTCCTGATCGTGTTCTTAATCCAATTTCGTTAACTGTTATCGGGAAATTTGCCAAACTCATTTTACCCTTGTATCCAAAATAGGATACAGAAAATTTTGGGGATTCTGTTTGTAATAACATATTTTCGAAAACAATCCCTTTAAAATCGACTGTTTTATCTCCAGAAGAACCGGATGATGATTTATTTAATCCGGATTGAATACTAACTGAGCCATTAAGGTTTGCCTTGGGTCTAAATTTGTCGTCTTTAACTTTTATTTCTATATACGAATCTTTGGTCAAAGAAACTTTGGCGTTCCACACATCAAAATTAAGTTCTTTGGTACTGGTGACCCGCAAGCTATATTCATCGTCTGGTCGAATAATTGCATCATATTTCAACCGGTCCAGTTCTGAAACCGGCAAAAGCATTTCGCCACTAAATTCTCCTGCTTTCAGGCTGTTGGTTTCAATATCCAAAAGAAAGCGATCTAAAGAAAATTTCCATTTTGATGCTGATCCTTCGTCTATTGTCAATATGTTTTTACCTTCAAACCTTCCTGTTATTCCTTTTTCATCTATAATAAGATTAGAAGCTCCAAAAGTTACTCGTTTATCACTATTATTTTTACGAAAAGATTTAGGCAACAGAACTTCTAATGTGTTTATATAAACTCCTCTCCATAATGCAGAATCCTCTGTATAATATTTATTTAAATAATCCCCAGGCATTGCATCATCGTTACGTAAATCGCTAAAATCAAATATGGCGGTATTAAGTTTAAAAGTGGTTCCTTTTATCCCCTTGATTCCAAATTCGGGTAATGAAATATTAACTATAATATCATTCCAGTCGCTTACAACTGTTTTAAAGTTTCCTTCTACATATCCTAATTTTTCTTTGCCATTTTGATCTACCGGATATAAAAACCCATTAGAAAATCTTAGATTAGCATCTATTCCCAGTTCTTTAAACCCAGAACAGTCTATAGTTGCATAGGTTCCTGGTTTTTCGAAGCTACCATTAAGGGTCACCAGTGCCTGACCATTGTTAATGTTAAAAGTAAATTGAGAGATCAGATTAAGTTTGGCATCTCCAATAATTCCTCCTTCATGAGAAAGTTTTATATCAGATGCTCCTAAAATGAGTACTCCTCTTGCTGTTTCTACTTTTAGAAAAGCCGTAAGCTCTGTATAGGCCGGTTTAAAAACTGCTTTTGCTATCCCAACGGTATATTTTACATTGCTTATTTCTGTAGGACGAATGGCAACGGGTAATTCTTTCAGGCTATCATCAGAAAGTAAATCAACATAATTTTGGGTTTCTTCGATTATAGCAAATGCTTTATTTGCCATATCCAACCATTTTTTATTTACTTCGGCATCAACTGTATTAAATAGAAAGCCTTCTTTGTGTTCTAACCTTAATGATTTATTTTTTACTGGTATCTCATCATATCGTTTAAGAGATTCAAAATTTCTGAGAAACTTTACTGGTTTTACAGTTATTTTTTCTTTAGCCAGAATGGTTATACTGTCTTTAACAGGTCCTGTATTTTTAATTTTTGTTTTTCCTGTTTTTATGCTTGTAGTATTATATTCGTCTTTTGCTAGCAAACTAGTTGTTAACAGACAAACAGATATGAATATTACAATATGTATAAGTTTATTCATGTATTTAGAGTCAAGTTAATTTAACAATCTTTACAGGTTTTATCCTTTTTATAAAATTCTATCTATTATTATTCTTCTATATTCTGGTACAATATTATTTATATTCTCTTTATTAAAAATCACTGAAAACAGTGATCTTAAAAAACATAGGGCTTGTTCTCTTATAATCAAGTAATATCCTAACACACAATCAACTCATGGATACACACTTAATGATTTTTGCAAAACCATTAAGTGTATCCACTATGTTAATTCAACTTTTGTTTTATAATGCTATTGAAAAAGTATATCGTTCTGGAAATTATAAAATAGATTTGTGGTATTTTTATCTGAGGCAGAACTCACATCCAGTATCATATATCCTTCATTAATAATTTTTTCGCACCATTGTTGATTTGCCTTATACAGTAATGTTTTTGGTAATTCACTAGCTTTTATTTCACCATTTTCATCGGTAGTATATATGTTATTTTTATTTCTAAAATCATCTAAAAGCTCCTTCCATGTATAAGATTTACCATCTATCATGAATGTTTTTGAATATTGCGAGGCTTCATTAAAAGTTTCTACCTGTTTTGCTTTTAATAGTTCGATTTTTGAAATAATCTTATTTGCATTTCCTTTTTGCTCATCTATACTTTTAATAGTTTTGCCTACAATAGCTATCTTTTCTTTCAAGCCTTTCTTAATTTTATTGATCCTCATATCATCAATACGATCTCCTGCTGTAACATCTATACTATTGATATCTTTAAGTTCAATACCTATATCATCTCCATTTTGAAGGATTTTGATATTTGCTGTTTTAGACTGGCTTTTTACTGCACCTTCTGTTAGGTATTTTTTATTTCCAACAAGCTTTCCTTTAACAATACGGGCTATTTCTTCTTTTTTTCCATCAACCAGAGTGATAATTTTAACATCCCCTTCCTTTATTCCGCTAATGCTATATTTTAATTGTAGGTTCTCAGGAAATAGTTCATCTGCAAGCCTGAATCCTTGAATAAGATTTTGTTTACTTGCATCACTTCCTTCACTTATCAATTTGTTTAATCCTTTAAATCCGGATTCTTTCTGGTATTCAAACCTTTTACTAATTTTAGCCAGTGCTTCTAGATTATCATTTTTGTTTCTTGTTTTAGAAAAAGGCTTTAGTACTTTCCATGCATCGATTAGATCATGTTTTAAAATAAAATCTGGACGAGCAATTCCTGGTTTAAATTCAAAATCCTTAGTTAACAGAACAATATCCGTATCTGTTAAATCCATCAATTTATCTATTAGTTTAGAGTCTTTAGGTATCGTATTGGTCCATTTTTTAAAATCTTCTATTCCTTCAATATTATCAATTTTGGCTCTTAGTTTTCCTAAATTAGTAACAGGCATACTTCCTATTTTTAAACTTAGATCATCTAAATACTTGTTTATTGTACTTCTAGAGTTTTGACTTAAATCTGGTATGGCATGAACCTTTTTACGAGTGCCCATCAGAAACTCTGATACATCGGATACATCTTTTATGTGCCCTGGCATAGACAGATACATCCCTAACACCGCTAATCTTGATCTTGTGTCTGCATCTATGGTACTTTCATCTAGTGCTGTTGTAACAATGTTTATCCCAGAGCCTATTATGCTGGAAGTATAGGCTGCCTTAGCCAAACGGCTTCCCATAGTAAAAGTTAGTTTTGCTGCTCCTACCCCTATAGCAAAAGATACTATATCGGTAGTTAACCATGCACTTTCTTTTGCTACTGTATTAGTATTATTATTGCTAATTGCTAAAGCATGAATAATAGGCATCGATAGTACCTGACCTTTTTTGAACTTATGATTTAAGAAATTGAAATCATCAACAACATATATTAAGACCTCTTGATTATACTCTATTTCTTTTCCATTTACCTTTACAAAATTCTTTTCATCTCTGGAAACAAATATGTTATCATTTTTGAACTGAAAAATATTTTGCTCTAACTTTATTACATATCTATGATTAGAATTTATTAAGTCTTTCTCTTTCAGGATATCTTCTATATCTTCTTTTTTAAGACGGTTCACCTTTTCTGAATTGGTAATATATTCTCCAAACCAAGCTAAAAATTTACCTAATCGATCTCCAGATAGTTCTTTATAGATTTTATAAAGTCCAATTTCTTCAATAGCACTGATTAGGGTATTGTTTTTGGTTCTAAAGCTGAGTGCTATTTTTAATAATGCATCATTTTGTAAATCTTTGTATATAGGTTTATCTTTTACCGGTTTGGTTATTATATTTTTTAGTACCGCTATCTTTTTATCCGGATCAACACTTCTTAAGGATTTTGCATTTTCGTTTTTGTTGATATGATCTATTATTTCCTGATATTTTTTATCAACACTGGCTATAGTTACAGTATCCCAAAAATCTTTATTCAATTTTTTATATTCTTTGAGGAATATTTTATATTCTTCTCTAAATTTCTTGAAAAAATCCTGATATGGTTTTTTAAGCAGCTCTGTATTTTTTATGTTATCTCTATCATATTGCCCCGTGGCATTACTAAGTACATATGCCCAAAAGAATTTGTTTTCTGCATTTATGGATTCTTTAGAATCATTTAACTTATAATCATACGGTAACACCCAGGATTTACTTCCCACAGATTGTACTGTACCATTATCTAGGCTTATAGTTTCTGATTGTGTAAATTTTGAAAACGCTTCTCTGTTCCTATCCCTGTCTTTTGCTATTTCATAAATAATTTTATAATCCTCCAAATGTTTACAATCTGAAATCAGCATTTCTGCAAACAATTCTACAATTGCCTGTATATCACTTTTATTAGAATAATCGTTTTTTAATGATGAAAAAATAGTAACTAACGATTTCTGTGCTTCTTTATCTTTTTTGAATTTATGGAAAATGTGAAAAGTCTCCTCGAACGTTTGTTTTATTATTTTATTGATTATTTGCCATTTACTATGGTCTGTTTCTAATTGTGCTGTAAGTTCTCCTATTATTTCTATAAATTTTTTAGATTCTTTTTTGCTATCTAATTTATCATAAAGAATTTGAAACATAGTTTCATCCTTTATCTTAGTATCTGTTATTGTAGAAAGAAAATACTCCTTATCCATTGTAGCTAAAGCATCGATTATAGTATAAACTGCTTTTTCTTCATTCGTCAGTTTTTCATCCATATTGCACGATAACAATATTTCTAAAACCGTCCATAGCTTTGATGCATCTATCGTTTTTACTATATGTTTATCAGGTATTTCTGAGAAATATAAATCTACATCATTACAATTTGTTTTTGATTGTATTCCTTCTTTTGGAAATACTTCATCATCAAGATATGTTATAATTGATTTGGAAAATTCTGTTTTTGAAAAGAGATTAGATGTAGTATCAGTTTGTAGATAGTTATAAAATTTTTCAATATCTTCATAATGATCAAATTCAAAAACAAAAACATCTTTTGTTTCTCCTTTTAAAGTTAATTCATAAAAAATATTATATATCCCTACTCCTACTATTTCATTTTTTTCAATCTTAATATTATTATCAATTTTAGATATTTTAATTTCCTTACTTAGATCATTAGGTTGCGAGAGCAATTTAAATGTCAACTCATTATCCTCAGATGTTTTTAACTTATACTCTCTTTTATCTAAACCATATACTGTGATGCTATTGTTACCGTTGCTTATTTCTCTAGCAGTAAATTCCTTCCACTTTAGGACATCATTACCTCCATTGATATTAGTTTTTATATGTTTTAATACAACTAACATTTTCTCTTTCATAGTTTTCAACTTCTTGGTACCATCAACACTCTCCCCTTCTTCATCTCCCTGAAACCAATATAGTTTAAATCCGGGGGCAAATATTTTTTTCCAATCCATGTGGTTAAAAACGGTTCCCTGATTATAATCCATCAAAAACCCTGTGCTTCCTTCGGGAGTACCATACTCACTAAATGGGTGCTTTAACCCAAAAACCCCATGCCCTAATTCGTGAGCTATGGTTATAGCATCATCTTTGGATTTTTTAAATATATATCCAAACTGTCGCTTAAGAGGCATAAATCCGTCTATCTCTTCTTTGGTTGTAGAATTAACCCCCTTAAAATCTGTTACAAAAACATAGTACGCATCTTTTTTATAAGTGCTTTTGGTTTTGAAATATGTATTAATTGCCATCTCTTCTTTACTATAATGAGAGAGAACACCACTATCCCCTGCATTAACCTCATTATATGGTTCTTCTATATCCCATATACTTTCGGGTATCTGTAAGCGTTCTCCAATAGTAATATTAAAATTAGCTCCTGCTCTACTATAGATTTCCTTAATTTTTCTTTCTACAGCCCTACTTATAATAATATTGTTTACAGGTACTAATACTATATTAATATCTGTAAATTCTTTACTGCCTAAATGAATTACATTAAGGACTCCTGCTATGGTATGTTTTTTGTTTTTTTCTTTGGGCTTTACAGTTGCCAATATTTTGGTCACTGCATAATCAAATGTTTTTTCGAGGGTTAATGTCGCCACATTTCCATTCCATGTTGCAGGGATCAAAACTCCACTTTTTGTTTTAAATATAATATCTTCTGTAGTAATAGATGTATCCTTAAAATCTGCATAAGCCGTTACAATGTCGTTTCCATTAGTATTTGAAATCGCTTTAAAAGCCGGGGTATATGTACCACCTCCTACTATCGGAACAGAAGGATATAACTCTTCTATTCCTAAAACACTTTCTGCTCCTTCTGGCAATTCATCAAAATAATAGTACCCAGAATTTTTAAACGTTACAAGTACTCCTGTTGCTGAAATCTGAAGAATATCACCTCCTTCTACTCCTTCAGTATTATTACTATCAGAAGCACCTTCTTCAGCAATTTCTCCTACTTCCTTAGTGTTACCTTGTTCGTCCACATTCCATACTTTTCCTTCAGAGTCAACCACTTGTATATCCTGACCGCCGGGAATGATAGCTTCTTCTTCATTAACGCCTGTTATAACGACCGCTCCATGTTCATTAATTCTAATATCTTTTATGGCAAAACCAACTTCTACTTGTGTGGTTTCCCCTTGATCTCCATTGATCACTTCTACTACATCAGTGTTAACATCTACAGTCATCGTTTCTCCCTCTCCTAATTCGGGATCATAAAGGGTTATAATTTCACCTTGCGCCAACTGACTATCTGTATTAATTAAAATATTATTGAACTTTACTCCAAAACGAGCAAATTTTAAATATGGGATCGCCACATATCCTCTTCCTGTAATTCTTCCTTCAGACTGGCTTTCGATTTCTACCAATGTTACCACAAAGTCTCCTGCTGTAATTCGGTTTCCGATATCTAGCCCCGGGTGTGGTTCTCTATTAGTTATGGCAATAGCATCTGGCACAATCCCACAATTGTAATTCGCGGTTTCATCTTGTGCTGTCTCTGTAGTGATTTCTTGTATGTCTGAGTATTCTCCGTATTGATATTTACATTTCCCTTTTACCTTATATTCATAAGTTGTTCCTGATTTTAAATCCCATATTGTGGCCCAACTACTATTGGTTTTTATTGTAAACCAATAGGCATTAGCTTTGTTAGCTTCCCTATATGCTATGGTATATTCTTGGTACACAGACGGGTCTTCATCCCAAAAAACATTGATCTTTGATATTCCTTTAGGCTCTGCATACACATTGAAAGGAATACTACATGGTGATGTTCTCGAAAACCAAAACACCTCACTGTAACCTCCGTTTCTAAACAGACCAATCTCTTCGGCTCCTTGTATTGCTTTGGCTTTTACTCTCCATGCATAACGTTTTTCTGGTAGTAATAAAGGTTGTGCCGGACCATATATAAATGATGTGCCTCTGATTGTTGTTTGAAAAACAGGAGGCAATGATAAAAAAGCCGTTTGTGGATCTACAAAATCATCCCAAATCTCTACTATGCTAAGTTCGTATTCTACGTTGCTTACATTAATATGTCTTGGTGTCCATTGAAAAACAATATTATCTACTTCTGAAGGTTCAATATTGGTTTCTTTGAGTGGCAAGTTTAATATTGGCGGTTCATTTTTAAGGATATAAGTTGTTGTACAAGTTTTTGAAGACAAGCGATTACCTGTAGAATAGTCATACACCTCAAAGCAGAAATCAAAGCTTCCCTCGGGAATACTGCTTCCATAAATATTGGGGTTAATTCCCTGTATATTTTGAAGTTCAAAATATGGGGCTAATTCTGTATTTGTCAATACCATAGGAATGCCTCCGTCTATAAATAACGACGAAGCACCTACAATCACATCCTTGCTTTCAAAAGCAATACCATTACCTTCAAAATATACTTTTAAACGAATTTGCTCGTTAGTAATGGTTATATCATTAAGTAATAACTGTACGCGTAATGGGCTATTGATTGTAGTCCCATCTGCATAGTTATAAAAATTTACAGGTACTGGTGGATTAACTTGTGGAACAATAGTTATGGGAAATCGCTGTGCAATAACCTGACCAGAACCATAAAGTATAATAAACAGTAAAAGAATAAGTTTCTTCATAAATTAGTTTTTTTCAATATATTTTAAATCAAATTTATCTGGACTTGTATAGTTAAGAGATTTTTTCAGGTAAAAATCGATGATTTGGGTAATCATATATAGTTCGATTTTTTGTTTACCTTCTTGTTTATCCATCATACGGAAAATATTATCTTTTTCTTGCTCCATTATTTCTCTAAGAAATTCATCGGGGTTTTCAACTTTATCTATGGTGGTATAGCTTTGAATAATCGGAAGCGTCCATCGATGTCCTATCAATCTGGCTAACGCATTCTTTGAATTTTGCTCTAACTCTGCATATTTCTTTTTCAAAGCTTCATGAGCTTGTACACGCTCTTCCACAGTTTTATTATGTAAACTATGATTATCCACTGCTATTTTAGCTCTTACAAAACCTTTTTCAAAGGCATAATCCAAACGCAACATATCTTTTCTTAACTCTGTAAGCATTTCAAAAACCAACTGATTATACCCTGCAAGAAAATCCTCATAACTATATAACTCTTTCAGAAAAACAATGGCTTTTGGCTTATATTCTTTTGCTTTTCTTTCGTCTGCAACTGCCAGACGTAATATAGTAAGCTCTTGTTTTTTATACTCAGGAATATGATCAAAGTGAGAATGCTTTTGAAGATCTGCCAATTGCCCATCAATTTGATCCATTGTACCTTGGTATAACGAATCTCTATACCTGAATTCTAAAATCTCATCACTTCTGAATTTTCTTCCTTTTTTTGGCCTTTTCTTCTTTTCTTTTTTATGCTTTTTTAGGAGTTTTAATTTAGGTTTGAACTTATCAAAAGTATAGTTATAACCAAAAGTTACTGTTAGATCTGTACTAGATGTTGTAGCACTTCTAAATTGGGATAATGCATTAAGGTTAAAGTTATGTTTCTTACGATATGTATAGTTACCACCAACTCTTATATTAGTAACTTCTCCTTGTTTCTCTCCATTATTTCTACTCTGATTATAGCTAACCGAGCCAGTCACTCGCAATTTTTTATCAAAATATTTTTTATTCACCGATACCATAGGACCGTATGTCAAACTGTTATCTACCCCAATTGTACTATAACTTGCATTTACCGAAGCAGAAATATTCAGATCAATTAATGGATAACCTAATGTATATGACATATTTCCATTATAGAAGTTAGACTCCCCATTTTCTATAGTATGCCCGTCTTGTTTGTTTGTTGCGTTTTGAAAAGACAATCCAATACCAAGATTTCGGTTTTGTGTTTCTGTATCTTTTAATATGTAATTGGCATTAAGATTAGCATTCTGGGATATTTGCTGAAAATCCAGTGTATCCAGGTTATCCGAAAGAGAAACTTCGTTGATATAATCAAATTGATTCTTGATATTGGTAAATGATTGAAAATTAGAATACCCCCCTGTTACACTTAGTTTTTCTGATGCATTATAGTTTACATTTATGGCACTTACTACTCGTTGTAGTTGTGTGCTTTTTTTGTTCTCCAAATCATCTCTCTGTAAACCAGCATTAAAAGCAATGCTAATTTTATCCCCAAACAAATTTTGACTGGCATTAAGAGTTATGTTTTCCAGATCATTATTAAAAAAATAGGCTCCTAATGTTCTGTATTCCGGATCTATATATTCATACCCGACACCCACTGTACCATGTCCTACAGGATAAGAAAAATCAATATTATATGCTTTATAATTTTGGGTAGTAGAATTATTTTCAAGCAATGTTGACAACAAAAAAGAACCTTCTTTTTTATCTTCAGAGTTTGTGTTCTCTGTTATTGCAGATGAAGCTACCTCGGCATGAATTTCTCCTTTATCAAAAAGTTTTACTTTTCCTTCAAAACTTACCACTACATTTTCTTTTGGCTGTAATTCTAATTCTATTGGAAAAGGGTTCCTGACAGAGTTTTTATCATCAGAGGCTTTGAAGAAGATCGCCCCGATGAAAACCTTTTCAAAATCATAAGAAACTTTAAAGCCGTATCCCATTCTTTTATATGCAGGTTGGGATTGAGGATCGTCTGGATTATATTCTGATTCCTTAAGTAATCTACCATACATTGCGCTAATCTTAAAAGGTCCCTCCGGAGTAAAATCTACACCAAAACCAGTAAATTGATGAGCATTTAAAGTATATGGAGAAAATGTCATACTTACATCTCCAATATGTGTCGTTACCCATTTATAAGATGGATGTATACTCAACCTGTTAAAAGAAAAAGGATTACTACTTTGAAACTTTTGGTTAGAATAAGAAAAGGAAACAGGAATATTATATACCCCACTAATATTCAGATTAACATTTCCTGTCAGAAAATATGTAAAAGGCTCTCTGTTAGATTGTCCATCATAAAAGATTGCATTTGCTGCCATACCACCTGTTAACTTAAATAATTTTGCTTTTCCTATTTGGCTTAAATCCTGACCAGATGCAATAGTTACGAAGCAAAATAAAAAAGTGAAACACAGTATTCTTAGGATTGCATAACTATATTTTCCTAATAAAAAACCTACTACATTATTCTTTTTCAACGTGATATCCAAAAAAATAAAATACTTTTAATAAAACTTCTTAACACTATTTACATTTCAGATATACCATCAATAAAATTAAGGATATGCTACATTTTTACTAGCACGCACATGTATAGTTTTACTTGTACAAGTATCTATTTATGCCATTATAAGCAAGCCTTCATTTTTTATATGATGATATACCATACTATTTAATATGATCCAAAAATACCTTGGAATGTTTTCAAAAAAACCACGGTTTTCAGGGATTTTTTATAGTACGTTAAAAAAATATTAAATCCATAACCTCGGAGCTAGCTGAGGCATGTTTCTGGGAATATGCTCTAGTTGTATTATAAAATATTAATAACCAATAATTTACTACTGTACTAAATATTCTATTTCTTTTAAACAGGAATTGTAAAATAGAAAGTGCTTCCTGATCCTTGTTTAGATTCTAACCAAATTTTACCACCATGAGCTTCGACTATTTTTTTACAGTGCGCCAAACCAATGCCTGTACCCTCATACTCTTCTCTGGAGTGCAACCTTTGAAAAATAGCAAATATACGCTCCTGATGTTCTTTTGGTATTCCTATACCGTTATCTTTTATCCTAAATTGCCAAACTCCTTTAGATAGGTTTTCTGGATCATTTATCTGTGCAGAGGATATATTTATTATTGGTATGGTATTCGGTGCCCTAAATTTTATTCCATTACTAATAAGGTTTTGAAACAATAAGCGAAGTTCTATTTCTGACCCCTTAATGACTGGTAATTTTTCTATAGTAATTTGTGCTTTTGTTTTTTGTAAGGTATTTCTTAAATCATTTTTTAGTTCTGTTAAGATTAGGTTACAATCTACATTTTGATAATCTCTGCTCCTGCCTAATCTGGAGTATTCTAACAAAGCATCAATTAGTTTTTTCATGCGTATGCTCGCATCTTTTATATAAGTCATACTCTCTTTGCCTACATCATCAAAGTTTTTTCCATAATCTTCTTCCAGCATCCCTATAAAACTGGATATCGTATTTAAAGGCTCCTGAAGATCATGACTAGCTATATATGCAAATTGTTCTAATTCTTTATTTTTAATTTCCAGTTCTAAGGATTGTGTATGTATAGCTTGATTTTTGTTTTCTAATTTTTCATTAAATTTTTTCTTTTCTATATATCCTCTGTATATAAAAAAACTAACTCCAATTGCCAAAAGGATCAAAACAATAAGCAGCATATTTATTTTTTTTTGCAAGCTAATTTTGTTTGCTTGTTGATCGAGTATTGCTTCTTGTTTTTTGATTTTATCTATTTGTTGTATTAAAAAATCTTTTTGTCTCTTAATTTCCTCGTTACTTTGCTGTATTTTTTCGTTCTGGTTTTTTATAAAACTTACTTGTTCTTGAATATTTTTTTCTAATTCCCGCTCTATTTCAATCTTTTCTTCATACTTTTTTAGTTGTATTTCACTTTGGGTATATAATTTTTCAATTTCTCCTTCTTTGATAAATATTTCTTTTTGGTGATCTCTTATTCTGTTTTTTTGATATTGTATTTGGTCATCTTTGTCTTTTATAACGATATCCTGTTTTTTTTTATCTTCTATTACTTCATCCAGTACTCTTTCTGTTTTGCGATATAAACGCTTCCATTTTTCTGAAGAAGTGATGGCATATTTTTTTAATGAGGGTGTAAAAACAAATCCTTCTTTATACATCCGGTTTGTATTTATTTCATATTCAAAAGAGTCTCCTACATTAACCATATTGATCATTGAGGCATTAAAATTATAATCCTCACTAACCAATAGTATATCTTTTCCCGAAATTTTACTTAAAATATAATGCATATCATAATTATATTTATGATTTACATATAACAGTTGAATATCTTTTACATCTTTAATAAACTGAAACCTAACTATCTTGACATTTTTATCCTGTATTTTACGTTTTTCTGCCATGGTAAAAAGATCTGATATGGTTTCATCCGGACCCAAAACCCCTATTTTAAAATCCTGATCTTTTTGCAGGTTCTGCCAACCTACCTGTTGCGCAAAATTAAAGATGAATATAGCTCGTTGTAATCTTTTTACCTCTTCATTTTCTATCTCTTGAGCTTCTATTTTAAAAACAGGAAACAAAGTGATAAAACATAGAAAAATTAAAATAAAATTAGAATGTAAGATGGATAAATTTTGATGTCTACATATCATAACCTAAGTAATAATCGTAAATAATAATTAGATCCATTAACCCCAAACTGTTGTACTCGTCTGCTATACCTAAAATTACCTTCTTCTGTATTTGCAGAATGTGTATGTTTATCCGGATATACATTAAAGATATTATTACCCCCAATCGTACATTTTATAAAGTCACTAATTTGATACGAGATTGCCGTATTTGTTACTATTTTAGGAGAAAATGTCTGATCTCTGGTCTCTGGTACTCCTGTAAAATCATTCACTACCCAATTAGCAGGGTTTCCATCATTGGGGTGCACAAATTTCACTTTTCCAAAGAGCGAATTTATTAATTGAAACCTAAACCTGTCTAACTCATAAGATAGTAAGGAATTTACTTTATAATCTGGCTGAGCAGATTCTACTCTTGCTATTTCTTCTCTATTAAAAAGCACTTCTTCTTGTCCTGCTAATGCCTTAGATACCTTAATCGGTCCTTTTACCTTTGTTTTTGTCAAATTAGCGCCTATAGATGCATTAAATTTTCCTTCTCCCAGCATAGTTTTATAAAATAATGACATATCTAAACCAGAAGTTCGGGAATCTATAGCATTGGTAAAAAACTGAGCTGCACCAACATCAAAAGGTTTTAATATATCCTCATAACCATTTGCAAACCTACCAGATAATACAATCCTGTTTTTGATATTGATTGAATAATAATCAAAACTAAAGGTAATATTCTTATATAATTTTCCGCTTATTCCTGCACTTAAATGACTGGATAATTCTGGTTTTAGTTTTCCTATATCAAAGGCTTCTGCCGTAACAGCACTTTCATTATTAAAGGTACCAACCTGCATGCTCTCTCCATTAATAAATTGTGTGCTTATGTTTTGAAAAAACACCTGATGAAGGGATGGTGCTCTAAACCCTGTAGAATATCCCGCTCTAACACTAATAGCATCTTTAACTCTGTATCTTCCCGATAGTTTCCAAATAGCCTGGCCTCCAAAATCATTATAGGCTTCGTATCTGGCAGCTGTTCTTACCAATAATTTATTGGTCAAATTTACTTCAACATCCATATATCCTGAGCTGTTGGTCCTAAAACGATTTAACTCATTTTCGGGTTGAAATCCCGGAAAAACCTGTGCCCCAACTATTCTTGGCAATTCTATTCCCAGGGTATTGGTATAAGTGTTCCCCCCGTTAATATACGATGCTTCTTCTCCTGCTATAATTTGATAGTTTTCTACTCTTAATTCTGCTCCAAAAGCTATATTTACCCCACTAAACCAATCAAATGTTCTTGATATATCAAGATTAGTGGTATTTTGTTTATATAAAAAACCTCCTGCATAAAAAGTTCTGGGCGAAATCCCTCCCATAGATGCATTATTAGAATTATTTACGGTATAGTCCAATCTATTTACCCCTATAGAATGGCTGAAATCTACGTCCCAATTATTTTTTATCCCTCTTATTCCTCCTGTTATTGCATCATCTTGAATATCGGTAAGAATTTCTGGAGAAAAACCATTAGGAAACAGTTCCAAAACTACTCTGCCCTGATTTTTTGGAAAACGATAAAACCCTTTAGACTTGCCTTCTCTATAATTTCTGCCACCATGCATATAAAATGTTGCATAATCTGACATGGATATTTCTCCATTAAAAGATAATGCAAGATTTTGTGTCTCTGCACTACCAATTTCCATTACCTGCTTACCAGAATACGCATTTTGAGAAAAAAAATCATTTTGATCTATTAATACCTTATCATTAGCAATATCATTTGTGTATACAGTACCTGTATAATCCCCTGCTCTGTTAACAGATTCTCTGTCCCTGTATTCTGCGGTAACATTAATGTATCCTTCTTCTCCTATTTTTAGTCCAAAATTTGCCGAAGAATACAGATGAAGTCCATCTCCTTTTGTATTTATACCAACCCTGTTATCGACTTGAATAATTTCTACCTGTTTTTTTAATATAATATTAATTACACCGGCTATTGCATCAGAACCATATTGTGAGGTAGCCCCATCCCGCAATATTTCGATACGTTCTACAGAAGCTATGGGTATTGCATTAAAATCTGTACCTACAGACCCTTTGCCAACGGTACCATTAACATTTAATAACGAGCTATTGTGCCTTCGTTTACCATTAATCAATACCAACACTTGATCTGGTCCTAGTCCTCTAACGGTTGCCGGATCAATATGATCTGTACCGTCTGCTATGGTTTGATTTGTAGAATGAAAGGATGGCATGAGGTAATGTAAGATATGAGACAATTCTACCTGAGGGGAGTTCGTTAATTGTTGTGGGGATATAATATCTACTGCTGCTGTATTTTTTAAAAGCGATTTCGGTTTAGCTCTTGATCCCAACGAAATTGGTTGGTCTATAGAAAACCCTGTTTCTAGAATAAAATCAACTTTTACTGTATCTCCTGCTTTTACTGTTATCGATTTAGAAACAGATGTATACATAACAAATCCTGATGTAATGATATACTCCCCCTCATCTGCATCAAAACTATAATTACCATTAATATTGGTAGTTGTATTTTTGTCTGTACCCTCAATAAAAACTTTTGCCCCGGGCAAATTACCAAATTGATCAGAAACATTACCCGTTATAATTGCTCTTGATTGAGAAAAGGCCCCAAAAGCAATACAAAAAAACAATAAAAAAATACTATGCTTTTTATAGTATTTTGATAAACTTTGAGGGTTCTTTTTTATCTTAATTTTAATGATATTTATATTTTAAAAGGTTACCTTATATATTTTTTCAAAACTATCATAAATAATTGTATTACAAAACCATCGCTTTTGCTTTTATGATATCAAATCGTTACATATCTTAGAGTTTATATTGCCATAATATTTGGCTACTATATCACAAACAACATCTTTTGTTAGCATTTTATCCTGAAATTCCTTGACTTCAGAAAAACTTTTTGCTTTTTCAACTTCTTCTTTATTAAGCTTTGTACCAATCATTAAAATAATAATGACAGATTTTTTTAAGTCGTTGTCCAGTTTTTGAAATTCTTCCAAAAACTCCCATCCCCCCATAACCGGCATATTAATATCCAAAAAAAGTATTTCTGGAATTACCCCTGATTTTAAATAGTCTAGTGCCTCCTTACCATTTTTTGCAACCAATACCTCCTCTACACACTCCGTTTTTTTGATTATTGTTTTATTAAAAAAATTAGTAGCATTATTATCATCTACCAGAAGAAACCGTTTTATTTTTCCCATCTTTATATATTTTTTTACAATCAGATTCCCAAAACACATTTTGTTTGTAATCACCAAAATCGTTCCAAATCTTTTTATAAGTCTACAGATTAGTATAAAACTTGCAATTCTGACATAATATCCAGTTCTTTTTCTTTTTTTATAAAGGAAGGATGTTTTGTTTACTATACATCTATAGCAAAACAATTTAAAAAATTAACATTACAATAAAATGTTTAAAAAACAGAGTATTGTTTTATGCTAAAACATATAAATATCCGACAAAAAGACACCGAAGTAATTTAACCGTCAAAAAAACAAAGTAAATTTTTAATTCATAGACCTTATGTTATTCAAAAAATATTATGTACTAAATAAAACAATTTTTAAAAATGATTTTCTAATACATTATCTAACAAATCCAGGGATAATGGTTTGTTAATAAAATCATCAACCGAGTGATTCTTAGAAGAGGCTTTAACATCATCGGGGTTAGAAGATGTAGACAACAAAATAACCTTAATATCTTCTGTTATTTTGTTATCCAGCTTAGAAAACTCAGTTAAAAACTCCCAGCCATTCATTGCCGGCATATTGATATCCAAAAAAATAAGATTTGGTTTTGTTGCTTTGTCATTTCCTACACAGATAAGATATTCAAGAGCCGCCATACCGCTTTGTACAGTATTTACTTCTCTAAATCCTTCGTGTTTTATTACAACTCTTTTGTTAAAGAAATTAGTAGCCTTATCATCATCTATTAATAAGACACAGTCAACCAATATATTCATTATAAATTCCCAATTACAATCAAATTAAATAAACTTAATCCAAATTACAATCACAAAACCAAATTTTATGAAACTGTTTTCGTTCAAAAACATAAATTCCCTGTTAAAATGTTTTAGATTACAAATATTTGTATCAAATTATGGTTTTTGAAGTCCTTTTAAGAAAGACTCTAAAAAATAAATGTAAATTTGGAGCGCATCAGGCCTCGTCTGTCTGAAAATTTCAGCTAGGGATATATGACTCATAAATCAAAAAGCAAATACAAAAACGTATCTCTTCGATATGTTTTTTATAATAATATCGATGACATCCCTATTATTAACTGGAGCTTGCCAAACCCCAAAAAAAACATTTTCCTTTCCCTTTCTTATTTAAAAGCACTAGAATACACTCTTTCTGAAACTATTCGTTTTAGATATATTCTTTTTTATGATGAAGAGACCCCTGTTGGATTTGCAGCAACACAGCTTATAAAATTTAATCCCGAGAAATTAAATTTTCAAGGGTTCCCGTGTAAAATAAGCGATACTATCAAAAATACTTTATTTAAAAACACCGAAGTTGGGGTTTTAATTTGTGGAAACTTATTTTCCTGTGGTGAGCATGGCTATGTATACAATTCTGATTTTGTGTCCCCAGAAATAATATTGGACGGTTTATTGAATGCTTTAAACGAAATACGAAAATCTGAAAGCTCGAATAAACCATCTTTTATATTATTAAAAGAATTTTGGCCTGCATCTTTTGATCAAACAGATCATATTAAAAAATATAATTTCAGAGAGTTTAATATTGACCCTAATATGGTTTTAAAAATACATCCTTCCTGGAATACTTTTGAAAGTTATCTGGCTGATCTTAGAACAAAATTCAGATCCCGTGCAAAAAATGTTTTAAAAAGATCAGAAAACATCACTACAAAAGATTTTACTGCTATGGATATTGATGTCTATAAAAATGAAATCAACACTCTTTATTTATCTGTTATTGAAAAAGCAGATTTTAAAATAGGAAAATTAAATGCTTCTACTTTTAAAAGTTTAAAAAAAGAACTAAGAAATTCTTTTATATTTACCGGCTATTTTTTGGAGCATAAATTAGTAGGGTTTGCTACTTCTTTTATACATAACAATATAGTAGAAGCAAATCATATTGGTATTGATTATAGCTATAATACAGAATATGCTGTCTACCAAAAAATGTTATATGATTATGTTATTTTGGCTATTTCAAAAAAGGCAGATGAGCTTAGGTTGGGAAGAACCGCTGAAACTATAAAGAGTTGTGTAGGTGCTGTACCTGTGGATATGAAACTGTATGTAAAACATGGAAACTCTATTTCTAATACCCTTTTAAAACCATTGGTAGAGTTAATTTCGCCTAGTGAGCATGAAATAAGAAACCCTTTTAAGCTATTATCAAAATAATGGATTCATTAACTCAAATTGTATTAGGGGCAGCCGTAGGAGAAGCTGCTTTGGGCAGAAAGGTTGGTAACAAGGCTTTACTTTGGGGTGCTATTGCAGGTACTATCCCCGATTTGGATGTATTATCCAAGTTTTTTGTAGATAATGTTACTGCAAACGAATTACACAGAGGGTTTTCGCACTCCATCCTGTTTTGTGTTCTTGCCGCTCCTGTATTAGGATGGGGAATTGCAAAAATTTATAACAATAAAGAAGCTAATTGGAAAGATTGGACCAAACTTATGTTCCTGGGGCTTTTTACCCACCCTGTTCTTGATGCATTTACCACTTGGGGAACACAGCTATTTTGGCCTTTTACATACAAAGTCTCTTTTAAAAACATCTTTGTTGTAGATCCATTGTATACATTACCGTTCTTGGTTTTTGTGATTTTAGCAATGTTTTATAAACGCACACATCCCAAAAGAAAAACTTTTAATACTATTGGGTTATATATTAGTAGCACATATATGATTATAACATTGGGGTTAAAATGGTATACATACGGTGTATTTCAAACAAATTTAGATAATCAACATATAAGCTATAAAGAAATACAAACCAAACCTACCCCCTTAAACAGTATTTTGTGGTCTGCCAATATAGAAACTAAAGATTCTTTTTTGATCGGTTACTATTCATTACTAGACAAAGACCCTGTGGTTACTTTTGCTAAATTTCCCAAAAACCACCACCTTCTTGGAGATATGAAAAACGATCCTCTGCTACCCAGACTAATTACATTATCTGAAGGTTGGTATACCATAGAAAAAAGTCCCGATGGAAAATTGTTTTTTAATGATTTAAGGTTTGGACAATTAGGAATAGGCAACGAAGCCAGTAGGTTTGTTTTTAGTTATGAACTATTTTATAATGATAAAAAAATTCTTGAAGCTAAAGAACGGGGAAGAAATGTGGAAGAAGCTTCTCCCCTATTAAAAAAACTTTTCACTAGGGTTTTAGGCAATAAATCTTGATTTCTGGCAATAAAAATGGTTTTAAAATTTTTAATACTCCATAGAGATTGCCCCCTATGAAGTATTGCTTTTTTATATTTCTTTAAAAAACTACCTTCTCTATAGTAAACGTTTCTATAGCAGGAGTTGTACCTCCAAAAAAATCACTCAATGAGCTATTTATTACGTAAACAGTTTTAAAATACGCATTAGCTAGTGTAGTAGGAGAACTTCCCTGTACAGGATAAGAATCTGTCAATTCTATAGTTTCCCAAATATCCTTGCTTTCAAATTTAACCACATTAGCAAAATTACTCACGCTATATATGGTATTAAAATCAACAATCTGTATTCCATCAAGACCTCCTACCGGCAGATCGATAACCTTAAAAGACTTTGGATTATTAACAGGCACTTTAAACAATTTAGGATCACTGCTTGCTACCAATAAAAAGCCTAGTGGATGGTAGGTTATTCCGTTAATTCCAAAACCAGCAGATGGTTTTAACCTTTCGTCTTGCAAAAATACAGAAGCTTTCCCTTTTGTATTTATTTTATAGAGTACAGAGGATGCTGTATCGGTAACATATATATTCCCCATAAAATCTGTAATCAAATCATTAGGGAAAATATTTGCATTAGGCAGAACATCTACCAAATCAACATATAAAACCCGTTTTCCTGTTTTGAGATCATATCCTGCAATCCCCCCTTTTCTTTCAAAAAAACTGGCAATAGCAACATAAATCCTGTCTCTTATATTATCAATATGAATACCTACAGTATTCGTTAAAATTTCATCTTCTATAAAAGGAGTATACACTCCATCGTTTGTAACAATTCCGATAGTGCCACGGCTAAGTGAACTTACATAAAAACGATTCCTCCTGAAATCAAATTCTATTCCTTCCGGATACAGCCCCGAAGCTTTAAAAGAAACTAAATTTGGCAGAAAAGTGAATTTTTTACTTGTGGGAGCCAGATGTGAATAATCTTCAATAAAAGACGAAGTATCTTCTACCTCTTCCGTTTCTGAAGCAGTAGAAATTTCATCTACAAAATCATCACTACAAGAAGTTGTCAAAAAAAATAAAAAGATGCATGTAAAAATAAATGGTTGTGTTCTCATAAAAGTTGGATTTAAAATTTTGAGTAAAATTAAATTAAACTTTTATGAGTTACTACCCTGAAAACAGGGTACATCATTTTTTTTTATGAAATTTTGGTTTTAACAAGTGAGAGTACACATTATAGCTATATGTAATAAACCTATGATTTTATGAGCCCGTTTTTAACAAAAAAAGTCTCTTTATTTTTTTATATTGAACTCGTTTAAACTTTTTTGATTAAAGCAAAAAAGTTTAAACGAGTTCTTAGACCGATTTCTTACTTAAAGTATCCTGCCAACTCTTTTTCTGTTACTAATCAATTTTCAAAATCCCTCTTGTCAGGGTAATTAATCGTATAGAATGTAAAAATGAGAATCGAGATAGGTTCAAAAACTTCAGAAATAAAAAACCTCACAAGATAAAAACTTATGAGGTCTATATTTTCTTTAAGCAAACTGGCAAATAACCCCTCCCATTAATGCTAAACATACTATCCAATATCCAACATTAACAGCAATATATTTAAAACCTTTCTTTTCAAATAAAGCATTGGTACCCAATACTGGCAATACAAAAAGCAACCCAGACATTGCACCATGCAAAGCACCATGACCAAAAGTTCTAAAATTATTACCATACTTTGTCATGTAATCCTGTGCATATTCGTAAACTTCTGTTCCCGCCTCTGTTAATCCGGGTTCATTCATCATGCTGGAAAAAAAGCCAAACTGGTGAATCACAAAAGTGTTTAGTATAAATGCCAAAAAAAAGCTAAAAACATACGCCAGAATAAAAATCAAAGGCATGTTCCCTCCTTTTAAATCTTCTGGAGTAAACCCACAGGCATTCATCCAGACAGTACCAAAAACTTTTGGGTTATACCAAATAAACCCCAATACCATGGGTATTAATGCTGCAAGTGCTGTAATTAAAAAGTTAAATTCCATATTGATCTGTATTTAAAGTTGTTACCCAAATATAACTAAAAATAATATTGCCTTATTTTTACCAAACAAAATACAATAACCGTAAAGAGAACACTATTAAAACACCCCCTGTAATTTTAAAAACCAAGGATAGCCTTTGTGCAGAAATAAACCTCTTAACCTTTTTGGACAAAAACACTTTCAAAAGATCTGTTGTTAATATACCTGCCAGAACCGCACTAATAAAAACTAGTAACACCCTATCTTCGGGATATGCATACTTTCCATAATTATACACTCCGATCCAAACAACAAACACAAAAGGATTAAAAAAATTAATACCAAATCCTTTTAAGAAAAAACCAGAAAGCCTTTTAGGCTCGATAGAAAATAGTATCGTTGGGCGAGCTTTTTTTAATACATAACTAATTCCTATCCCAAAAAGTAAAATACTACCAATACTCCCTATCCAGAATTGATGTTGTGGCTCTATTATAAAAGAGGACAAACCAAAGTAACATAATCCCACACAAACTATATCGCTAAAAACTATACCTAAAGCTACTGCAACTCCTGCTTTAGAGCCATACTGAATACTACTGTTTAATAACAAAAAGAAAACAGGACCTATAAAAATAATCATTCCTAATCCTATAGCATATCCTTCTAATAAATACATCAACCCCCTTTTAACACTTTTATACTATTCACCTTTTATGTTTACAACCTAAACAGAATTATCAAATATATAAATAACCAGACTATATCGCTTTAATACATTTTAAGATGTATTAAAGTGATAGCCCATAAATTTAAGAAATAAACTTCTACTTAATCTTTGGTACTTTTTAATATCTATTTATATCTTGCATATCAAATATTCACACATTATGCATAATACATACAAAGTTGGAGTTGATAAAGCTTTTGAGTTTGACCTTACAGATCAGGATATTTCAGAAATAAATTCTATAAAAAACTCAGATACCTCTTACCATATACTCTACGACAACAAATCTTATCATGCAGAGATTGCACAATCAGATTTCACTTCCAAAAAATATTCAATAAAAGTTAACAATACCACCTATCAGGTTTCAATAGCTAATAATCTGGATATTAGGATTGCAGAAATGGGATTTTCTGTAGGTTCTTCAAAACAAATAAATGCTATTAAAGCCCCTATGCCCGGTTTACTGCTAGACATACAAGTAAAAGTCGGGCAAGAAGTTAACGAAGATGACCCTTTACTTATTCTGGAAGCCATGAAAATGGAAAACCTTATCCTTTCACCCAGAAATGGGGTTATTAAAGCCATTTCGGCAACCAAAGGAGATGCTGTAGACAAAGGACAATTGTTAATCGAATTCGAATAAACGCTGATTAGGCATGTTATAACGCCATTGGTTTTAAGTTAAAATAGTAATTAGCAAATTCTACACCTGTACCCTACCAAGTTAAAGTATAATTAAGGGGTACAAGAACAAAAAACAAACAGATGAAAAAAATATTAGTTGCTAACAGAGGTGAAATAGCGATTCGGGTAATGACAACTGCTCGTAAAATGGGAATCAAAACCGTTGCTATTTACTCTACCATAGATAGAAATGCACCACATGTAAAATTTGCTGACGAAGCTGTATGTGTAGGCGAAGCCCCTTCTAATCAATCCTATTTATTAGGATCTAAAATCATTGAAATTGCAAAACAATTACAAGTAGATGCCATACACCCGGGATATGGATTTTTAAGTGAAAATGCAGACTTTGCAGAAGAGGTAGAAAAAAACAATATTATTTTTATTGGTCCAAAATCCAAAGCCATACAAGTAATGGGCAGCAAATTAGCCGCAAAAGAAGCTGTTAAAGCCTACGATATCCCTATGGTTCCTGGTATCGACGAAGCCATTACCGATGTTGCCAAAGCAAAATCCATTGCCACAAAAATAGGATATCCTATTTTAATCAAAGCCTCTGCAGGAGGTGGCGGAAAAGGAATGCGGGTGGTAAATGAAGAAAAAGAACTAGAGTCCCAAATGAACCGTGCCATTAGCGAAGCCACTTCAGCATTTGGAGACGGATCTGTATTTATTGAAAAATATGTGGCATCCCCCCGCCATATCGAAATACAGGTAATGGCAGATAGCCATGGTAATGTAATACACCTTTTTGAAAGAGAATGCAGTGTACAACGGCGACACCAAAAAGTAGTAGAAGAAGCCCCGTCTGCGGTACTTACCCCAGAACTACGTACCAAAATGGGAGAAGCAGCCGTAAAAGTAGCCAAAGCATGCGATTATCTGGGAGCAGGAACCGTAGAATTTCTTTTAGATGAAAAGCATAACTTCTACTTTCTCGAAATGAATACCAGACTACAAGTAGAACATCCTGTTACCGAACTTATAACAGGAACAGATTTGGTAGAACTACAAATAAAAGTTGCCAGAGGAGAAAAACTGCCAATACAACAAAAAGATCTACATATACAAGGACACGCTTTAGAACTGCGTGTATATGCCGAAGATCCTTTAAATGATTTTTTACCAAGTGTAGGACATCTGGATACCTATAAAATTCCTGAAGGAAAAGGAATCCGGGTAGACAACGGGTTTGAACAAGGCATGGATATTCCTATCTATTATGATCCAATGTTATCGAAACTAATTACCTTCGGAAAAACCAGAGAAGAAGCCATACAATTAATGATACAGGCTATCGACGGCTATATTGTAGAAGGAGTACAAACCACATTGCCATTTGGTAAATTTGTATGCGAGCATGAAGCATTTCGATCCGGAAATTTTGATACCCATTTTGTAAAAAAACACTATACCCCCGATATCCTGAAATCTGCAACAGAGCAAGAAGCAAAAATAGCAGCGTTAATTGCTTTACAACAATACATCGAAGATCAAAAAACAGTACGCATACCAACACTATAAGTATTATGGAATCAAAAATTAAAATGTTACAAGATAAAATTGCGCAGGCAAAATTAGGTGGTGGAGAAAAACGTATTCAAAAACAGCATCAAAAGAAAAAATTAACCGCACGAGAACGTGTAGAATATTTAGTAGACGAAGGATCGTTTGAAGAAATTGGTATTTTGGTAACCCACCGTACTACCGATTTTGACATGGATAAAGAAATTTATTACGGGGATGGTGTCGTTACGGGATATGGTACCGTAAACGGAAGATTGATCTATATCTTTGCACAAGACTTTACCGTTTTTGGAGGTGCTTTGTCTGAAACCCATGCCGAAAAGATTTGTAAAGTAATGGATATGGCAGTACAAGTAGGTGCGCCAATCATTGGTCTTAATGACTCTGGCGGAGCAAGAATCCAGGAAGGAGTCCGGTCTTTGGGCGGGTATGCCGATATATTTTATAAAAATGTACAAGCATCCGGAGTTATCCCCCAGATTTCTGCCATTATGGGACCTTGTGCCGGTGGCGCCGTGTACTCCCCTGCTATGACCGATTTTACAATGATGGTAGAACAAACCAGTTATATGTTTGTAACTGGTCCTAATGTGGTAAAAACAGTAACTAACGAAGAGGTAACTTCTGAAGAGCTGGGAGGAGCAAGCACACACTCTACAAAATCAGGGGTAGCACATATAACCTCTGCTAATGATGTAGAATGTCTGGAGGATATTAAAAAACTACTAAGCTACCTGCCACAAAGCAATAAAGAGCTTCCTAAAAAATTAGAATACGCCTTGCAGGATGAAATAAGAGAATCCTTATCCTCTATAGTACCCGATAACCCCAATAAACCGTATGATATGCACGAGGTGATCGGGGGTATTATCGATACTGGTTCTTTTTATGAAATTCATAAAGATTATGCCGAAAATATTATTGTGGGTTTTGCCCGTCTGGGCGGAAGAAGCATCGGGATCGTAGCCAATCAACCACAATTTTTGGCAGGGGTATTAGATGTAAACAGCTCTAAAAAAGCAGCCCGGTTTACACGTTTCTGCGATTGTTTTAATATCCCGCTATTAGTATTGGTAGATGTACCGGGATTTTTACCGGGTACCGATCAGGAATGGAACGGTATCATAGTGCACGGCGCCAAACTTTTATACGCATTAAGTGAAGCCACAGTGCCCAAAGTAACTGTAATAACCCGTAAAGCCTATGGCGGCGCTTATGATGTAATGAACTCTAAGCATATTGGGGCAGATCTTAACTTTGCATGGCCATCTGCAGAGATTGCCGTAATGGGTGCCAAAGGAGCCAGTGAAATTATTTTTAGAAGAGAAATACAAGCAGCACCAGATCCCGAAGCCAAACTGGCAGAAAAAGAAGCAGAATATGCCGAAAAATTTGCGAACCCATACCGTGCAGCACAACGCGGGTTTATAGACGAAGTAATTTTGCCAAAAGATACCCGCAAAAAACTAATAAAAGGATTTAGCATGCTAGAAAACAAAACGGTTAACCGACCAGACAGAAAGCATGGCAATATCCCTTTATAAAAAATAAAAACAAGTGTTGTTGCACTTAAAAACACTTCAAAAAAAAAACAGTTATAAACATAGATTTGTAACTGTTTTTTTGTTTTCACGGTATAGCATGTATCCTTTAGATTTACAAAGTAGTATTTCCTGTCAAAAACTCCCCTTACTGATGTAAAAACTTTAAATCAGACCCCTTGCCCTCTTTAGATATCTACTAAAAATTTTATTCAGGTAGTACACCAACACCTGTCAGTAGTTATTTATTCCATAATCTTTCTCCTCACCCCTCCTTCTACCCTGCAAAACCCCTTCATTTTACCTTAGTCATCTTTTTTATTTCCATAAAAATCAAAAATAATTTCCGAAGTATCAAAAAACGAAACTACTATGTTGTATCCTTGTGTCCTATTACAAGATAAACGTACTTCTCGACACCCCATAAAGATTCGTTGTCTTTTATACCCGATTTACACCGTAAAACGGGCAAAACCTAGTATTAATCTTTAATTATTTATTGTATGTCAAAACAAAATTATGACCACAAGTTTATGGTACTGGATGCCATAGCAACAAACGATGTAAAAGCCCCTAACATACCTGTGGACAACGCATTACAAGAAGCCGAAGACCTGTACATCTGGGCAGAGGCAGATAAAGAAGCCCTGCTTAAAAGCTCTGGGGTGGATTGGGAGCAGTTTGTTGTGGATATCCCTGTGCGCGCAGGAGCATTGCGCCATGCACAATCGTTATGGGTAAAAGAACGTTATAGCCAGGAAGAAGCTAACAAAATCTGGAAAGAAGAATCCCCCAAAGCTTATGAGCTTAGAGATGATTTACTCGATGATTTTAGATATGCATTTAGAAAACGCAAGGATCTTTTGGGGCGGGTTAAAGAAATTTATAACGGTAACGGAGATGCAGATATGATACAGGATCTTAGTGATCTTAGCGTTTTAGGAAAAAGTAATACCGAAGAGCTTATCGCCGCAAAATTTAAAATGAAAAACCTGAATATTGCTGCCGAATTATCGAATAATCTGGCAGAAATGCTTGCTAAAGCCAATGGTGCTACTCTGGAAAACTCAAAAGCAAAAGTAATGCGGGACAAAGCTTTTACACATCTAAAAGAAGCTACAGACGAAGTTCGGGAAGCAGGCAAATATGTGTTTAAAAAAGATCCTGTGCGCTATAGAGGATATATCAGCAGGTATAACAAGAAATAACCGCAGTACACTATATAAAAGATATACTGGTTAAGGAGGTACCGGTTGGTTAACAATCATTCCTGATGGTATTCTTTATTGTACCGCTATACTTTAGCAACTCCCGGCGCTCTTTATTTGCTCCCTTGCCGCATGTACACTCGTCCCGGCGGCAGGGAAACATAAAAGAAGCGCCGGGACTGTATACCAACCTGACGGGAAAGGGTAAACTACCTGCGGGAGAGGGTAAACTACTTACGGGAGAGGTCATCCTACTGCCGGGAAAGGGCAAACCATTTACGGGAAGCATATTTTAGTGCCGGGAAAGGGTATAGCACCTACGGGAAGCATATTTTAGCACCGGGAAAGGGTATGATACTTACGGGAAACGTTTTTTAGTGCCGGGGCAAGGATATTTTAACCTATAGTAACCGATGTTCTTATTTTACATGCCCGGATAACCTTTTTGTCCAATTTTTATATGTCATTTCAAACTTTATTTCTTCTATTTCATGGATTCCGGCTTCTTCCCAACCGGCTTTTCTATAAAACAATTCTGCCCTGGTTCTTGGGGTTGTCCCTAACCAAATAGTCTCTTTTGTTTGTGTAAAATACCAATCTAAAAGAATATCATGCAGCTTTCTGCCTATTCCCTGTTTTTCAAATTTAGGAGCTATAAACAATGCCCATACATTATTGTTTTTAAGATCCACTATAGAAAATCCTGTTACAAGATTATTTTCTAAACAAACCCATCCCTTACCACGAACCGTTATAAATTCTTTATAATCTGCTTCTGTAACCAAATCGGGATTAGATAACGTATTTTCGGTAACCGAAGTTCTTACTATGTGCATTTGCGGGATATCTTTTATAACTGCTTCTCTGATCATCATTTTTATATTCTTTTTTTTTACTACCAAAGATCTGAAAAATAATATCTCCAATTTACATTATAGAATTCAAATAGTTGTATGAAAGATAAACATCTCAGGGCAAACACATTTAAGATCAATATATGTTAAGAAGATTGTTTTTGTTTGTTTTTTTGTGGGATTTTTCATTCCAGCGTAGGCTGGAATCTATTTTTCAATCCAAAAAACGAGATCAAACCTATATAAATTCAGCTTTTTTTCCTTTAAAGTAGAAATAGTTTTTTTAAATGTGTTTACCCTGTAAACATCTATAAAGATTTTTAGTTCCCGATGATTCTATTCTTGTTGTAGTAAAGCAGAAATACGTACTGCCCTGTTTGCATTACATACAAAGGATATGTACAGATATGCATTTACGTTTTATAACGAACTATGAAAGCAAGTATTGATTTTGAAAATACCTTGTAAGATTTTAACTTGCTGCCATCATTAACCCTGCTAAATAATAATAGTTACCCTGACTATGAACAATCGAAAAATTACCAAATATGCTATCTATACCGTTGCTGTTTTATCTGCTACGTTAATTAATGAATTTATCATAAAGTATGTAAAAAAATATATCGACCAACAAGGGTATATTTTAGTATTAATAGATATGCTAATTGTGGTATTGATCTTTGCTCCTGCTTTTGCTTTGGTATCTAATTATACCAAAAAAATATCCAAAGCGTATTTAAAGACCTCTAAAAAGATGTCTGGTAGTAATAATGGCATTTTACTAGGGTTTATAGTAGCTATAATTATTCTATTTGTATTATTTGCGAGTCTTAGACATAATATTAGTGTAATAAGAGATCTAAAAGCTTTGCTGCCATAAAAAATATATAGAAAACCAATTACCGCTTTTATCTACCGCAACGAAATGCCCTTTGCTATTGGTTATTGCTTATAAAATGAAATATATACGTCGTATAGCTATTAATAATTTTAAATCCATTAGAAATATCATAGATTTGTAAATAAACATAATAGAAATATGTGTACCGGTACACATACTTTATTGTTGTATGTAATTAAAGATTCTCAATGAAATTCAAAAGAAAGAAGAAGCTGTTTATAGTAATAATCACTTTATTAGTACTATTCCCTTCATTGGCTTTTATTATAACCAAGGAGTTAATGAGAAAAAGATTGGGAGGATATACAGAAATTATCGACCCAAAACCTTTTTTTACGGACTACAACACTATTGGTATTAAGAATGTTAATATTCTAAATCAAGAGGGTAACGATTTTATTGCTAATCAACAAATAATATTAAGAAATGGAGTGATTCAAAGTATTGACTCTATTAATGTTTTGGATAAATCTATAACCTATATTGATGGGAAAGGAAAGTATTTAATTCCTAGTTTAACAGACACACACGTACACTTAAAACACAGCAAAAATGATCTCTATTTATATCTAGCTAATGGTGTTACAACGGTTTGGGAGATGTTTGGAAGTGATATTCATTTAGAATGGAGAGCTGAACAACAAAATGGAGCTATAAGTCCAAAACTATTTGTTGCATCTCAGAAATTAAATAGTCAAGAAGGGTTATTACAATGGTTGAGAAAATACGCCTGGTGGGATATCAATATCACTTCGGTAAATGATGTTAGACCTTGGATTCAAAAAATAAAAAGTAAAGGTTTTGATGCAATCAAAATAGGAAGTTATCTCAATAAGCAGATTTTTGATGCTATTCTTAAAGAAGCCAAAAGTGAGAATATGATTGTAATGGGGCATCTACCATTGGAAATTAGTTTTGAAGAAATTTATGCTTCTGGTATATCAGAACTTGCCCATATAGAAGAAATTGCTAGACGGATGGAAAATGATTTTGGAGGACTGACTTATAATAATTTTGACGAATACATTGCTTATATGCAAAAGCATGCAGATTCAGTAGCCATAAGATTAAGAGAGAATAATATCGCGGTTTCGACAACTATTTGGCTAATGGAGAGTGTTCCTTCTCAAAAGTTCGATACAGAAAACTTTATAAAAACAATAGAAATTGAATACGCAAATCCAACCATTTCTGAAGGCAAAATACTCAGTTTTTTAATGTTTAAAGGTTGGTTTCCAAATCATAATGAGTATGAAGATTTAGAGACTTTAAATGATCCAGAATGGAGGGAAGATTATATTAATCTTGTTAATACTTGGCTAAAAGGAATTCAAATTGTTACGAAAGCACTTCATAAAAATGGAACAACAATCCTTGCTGGAACAGATGCAAATGCTACAGGAGTTGTAGCAGGATTCTCCTTGCATGATGAACTTCAAACTCTAGTTGAAAATGGATTTACTAATGCGGAGGCACTTTACACTGCAACTATAAGCCCTGCAAATTGGGCTAATAAAACAAATGGAATTATACAGCAAGGGTTCGATGCAGATTTACTTTTATTAAATAAAAATCCTTTGGAGGATATCAAAAATACTAAATCTATAGAAATGGTGTTTTTTAATTCATTTTATCTTGAAAAAGAAAGTAGAGCAAAGCTACTTACGGAAATAAAAAAAAGTAACGATAAAATCAGAACAATAGATATTTCAATGTGGAAATAATAACTACATACAATCGAGTAGCCCGACACGGTAAATTAATTTACCGTGTTGAGGCTCTCACACCAC